>JAJYBA010000054.1 GCA_021779235.1 Bacillota bacterium | reverse complement strand
TAGTAGGA
The DNA here is from genome assembly GCA_021779235.1 of Bacillota bacterium. GTDB lineage: Bacteria > Bacillota > Clostridia > Clostridiales > Clostridiaceae > Clostridium_AD. The sequence continues at coordinate 9,472 of JAJYBA010000054.1, read as the reverse complement.
CTTATTTTTCCAGTTTGTGAGTGTGCTATTGTTCCTATAACTAGGAGGCTTATTAAGAAGGGAGTTCCTTTAAGTATTGCCATTACATTTATGTTATCGGTGCCAATAATGAATCCTGTGGTTTTACTATCAACACATTATGCTTTCATGGGAATGTCATATATGGTAATATCAAGAGCTATGTTTGGTATGATCGGAGCTATAACAATAGGTATGCTTATAGGTATGCTACATAAGGATAGTCCATTTAAGCAAGAACGAGTGAAAAAGCCCAGAGGCATAATAGGTAAAACAGGCCATAATTCTGGACAGAATACTGTGCATATCCATAAAAATACTAATGTTATTAAACATAATCATATCCATGTAGAGAGAAGTAATGGTAGCTGTTCTTGTGGACATACTCATAATCATAGCAATTCTAACAATAAAATTATAAGAAGTATACAGGAGATAATATCCCACACTAGTGCAGAGTTATATGATATAGGTAGATTCTTCATAATGGGAGTATTTCTCTCAACATGTATGCAAGTTTTTATACCTAAGGCATTTATTTTATCAATAGGTGGGGGTGTTTTATCTTCCATAATAGTGATGATGGTATTAGCCTTTGTTTTATCAATTTGTTCAGAAACAGATGCATTTATAGCTAGGAGTTTTTTAGGGCAGTTTACCACCGGTTCTATTTTAGGATTTTTAATCTTAGGTCCTATGCTAGATATAAAAAATACAATTATGCTTTGTGGTAGCTTTAAATTAAATTTTGTTGCCAAACTGATTTTTCTTATAGTTACTATTTGCTTTATTTTAGCTGTAATAGCAAACATATTTCCACTGGCTGAGTTAAGCACTTTTTTAGCTTTTTAAATTAATAACTACTATCTGTTCACAGAGAGGGATAAGAATGGGGACAGTTAATAACTGTTATTCATTTGAACAGATTTATAATAGGTACAACAATTAATCATCATCATCTACTTACAGAGATCTGCAAGGAGGAAATTGTGTGAAAAAAAAATTAAATTTAAATGAATTAATATGGTTTCTTATACTCATAGGTTTCACTTGTTATTTTTATATGATCATAAGTACAAATAAAATAACCTTATATGTACATCCGAAAATGGTTAAATACGTGAGGTTTTCAGTATATTTTTTCATTGTTTTGGTTATCTTTCAAGGAATGAATATTTTTAGCATTAAGAAAGGTAAAACAATAAAATTGGGATATATCATGTTTTTGATCCCATTGACTTTGGGGTTTCTTTTAAAATCTGAAGCTGTTAGTGCTAGTAGTGTAATAAATAAAGGATTTTCATTAACTTCGCAATTGAAAATTAACACTTTAAAGCATAAACATATAACTTTATCAGATGGAACAGAGGTATGTGAGCATAGTGTCAAAGACACTCATTCTACTGATGGGGATAATATTTCATTAAATAAGCCCTTAGAAAGTATTACCCTGAAAAAAGGTGAAGCTATTGATATGACTAATGAAAATTTTATAAATAATTATGAAGATATATACGGAAGTCCGTCCAATTATGTTGGTAGAGTTATTAATATGAAGGGCTTCATATATAAACAAAAGGGCCTTAATAAAGAGGAATTTATATTATCTAGAATTCTTGTAAGTTGTTGCGCAGCAGATGCGCAACTGTCGGGCCTTTTATGTGATTATTCTGAAGAAAAAGTCTTTGCTGAGGGAATTTGGGTAAATATAGAGGGCACACTGGGGGAAAGAGAATATAAGGATTCTAAAAGTGGAGAAATTAGTTTAATTCCAATAATTAAAGTGAATGAAATAGAAAAAATAGATAAACCAAATAATGAATATATATATAATTAATACACTCATAATTGAAAAACATAGCAAGAGCATCTGAAATTCTTATTTATTGACATAATTAATGTAATGCTATAAACTTAATTGTGTAGAAATGTCGTAAAGAACTAAAATTTTTAACAAATTTAATTTTATACTAGTATATTATTAGAAAAATGAATAGATATTTTTAGGTGCCTTTTATTAATTAAACTACGATAGTAGATGAGCCACTTTGGTGGGTTAAGCTACGTTAGTAGATCAGCCATTTTAGTGGCTAATTAATAAGGTGAAAAGGGAATGTGGTGTAATTCCACAGCAGCCCCCGCTACTGTAATTGAGGACGAACCTTTTATAACCACCTGCAAGGGGAAGGGAAAGGGGAGAGTGAATCAAGAGCCAGGAGACCTGCCTAAATTAGTAATATTAAGCTTTCGGCGGGAAAGAACTTGTAGAATTTAAGTTAGTGCAATAAGGAATTTGTACATAACAGCAGGTGCGAAAGCTTGCTGTTTTTTTATTTTTATACAAGAAGTATAGAGGAGGAAATGTAATGGCTAAAATAATGGTTCAAGGAACCGCTTCATCTGTAGGAAAAAGCATATTAGTAACAGCACTTTGTAGGATATTTAAACAGGACGGGTTTTCTGTATGCCCTTTTAAGTCACAGAATATGTCGTTGAATTCTTACATTACATTGGATGGAAAAGAAATGGGACGTGCTCAGGTGCTTCAAGCCTATGCAGCAGGTCTTGAGCCTGAAGTATATATGAATCCAATTTTATTAAAACCTACCTCAGATAAAAAGTGTCAAATTATCGTTAATGGAAAGGTTTTTGGAAATAGTACAGCTATGGAGTATCATAATATGAAATTGGAATTTAAAGATATGTTAAAGCAGCAGTTTGAAGAATTAGAAAGTAAATTTGACATTATAGTAATGGAGGGCGCAGGTAGCCCTGCAGAAATTAATTTAAGAGATAGAGATATAGTAAATATGGGCATGGCAGAGCTTATAGATGCCCCTGTAATCCTGGCAGGAGATATAGATAAGGGTGGAGTATTTGCTTCCTTAGCGGGTACTCTACTTTTACTCAATGATGAAGAGAAAAAAAGAGTTAAAGCAACTATTATAAATAAATTTAGAGGCGACGTAGAGATCCTAAAACCAGGCCTTACAATGCTGGAGGATATTATACATATTCCTTGTGCAGGTGTAGTTCCTTACTTTAGATTGGATTTAGAAGATGAAGATGGGGCAGTAGAATTTAACAAAAAAATTACTGCACCTATTGATGTTGCAGTAATAAAACTTCCACATATATCGAATTTTACAGATTTAGATGCTTTAAAGACTGAAGAAGATGTATCAGTTAGATTTGTTACAACTAAAGAAGAATTGGGCACTCCAGACTTACTTATAATACCGGGAACTAAAAATACTATTGAGGACTTAATAAGTTTAAGAAGTTCGGGACTTGAAGAAGCCATTGTGAAATATAGTGTAGAAGGTAACATATTAGGTATCTGTGGTGGTTATCAAATGCTAGGAAATAGCTTAAATGATCCTCATGGTGTAGAGACAAATTTAGAAGAAATAGAGGGCATGAAGCTTTTAGACATAGACACGGTATTTGAAGCAGAAAAAATAACTACAAGAGTAAAGGCACGTAGTATTAATGTGAGTGCTATTAACACAGTAAATAGCAAAGAGGAAAATGTAGGAAGTTATAGTAACATAAATATTGAAGCCTATGGATATGAAATACATATGGGAATTTGTAAATATGGAAATAAGGCAAAACCACTTTTTGAAATATATGATAAGAATGGTGAGCATACTTCCTCTTTTGACGGAGCAATTAACGCTGGCAGAAATATTATGGGTACATATATTCATGGAATTTTAGATGGAGTAGAATTTAGGGAATATATAGTAAATACTTTAAGAATAAAAAAAGCTATGGAACCTAAGGAATCTAAAGTATATGAGTCTCTAAGAGAAAAAGAATTAGATAAACTAGCAGATATAGTTAGAGAAAGTGTAGACATGGATGCAATTTATAAAATCCTAGGAATAGAAAGAAAAAGTTAGGGACAGTTAACAACTAATTGAACTAATTGAACAGGTTGGGGACAGTTAAGAACTATTTGAAGAAAACTAAAAAGCTTAGGGACGGTTAAGAACTATTTAAAAAATTAGAATAGTAGTAGATAGTGAGGAATTAACATGGAAATACTATTTGTGACCAATGTAATAGATTTAATATTAGCGGTTATGCTAGACTTGTTAATAGGAGACCCATATTGGTTTCCACATCCGGTGATTTATATGGGAAAACTTATTTCTAAATTAGAAAAACTCGGCAGAAAGTTATGTAAAACTCATAAGCAAATTAAAGCTTTTGGAGGAATTATTGTAATTATAGTAGCATTTTCTAGTTTTGTAGTTCCCTTTATAATTTTACAGATTTCCAAAGAGGTTTTTTGGGTATATCATATTCTTAATATAATATTGCTTTGGACAACAATTGCTACTAGATGTCTTCATAAAGAAGGTAAAAAGGTGTATGACTCTTTAGCTAAAAATGATATTGAAGATGCAAGAATTAAAATATCTTACCTTGTAGGTAGGGATACAAAAACTCTTAGTGAATATGAAATAGTAAGAGCAGATGTGGAGACTATTGCAGAGAATACAGCGGATGGTGTTGTAGCTCCTATTTTCTATGCAATGCTGGGGGGAGCACCTCTAGCTATGATGTATAAGGGTATAAATACTATGGATTCAATGCTTGGATATATGAATAAAAAATATAAACATATTGGATTCTTTCCAGCAAAAACAGATGATGTATTTAATTTTATACCTGCAAGAATAACAGGGTTTTTAATTTGCTTGGCAGCACCAATGGTTGGCGGAAGTATAGCAGAGAGTATAAAAGTAATGATAAGAGATAGGAAAAATCATAAAAGTCCTAATTGTGCTTATCCAGAGGGAGCAGCAGCAGGTGCTATGAGGGTTCAACTAGGTGGTACAAATGTATATTTTGGAGAAACCATGTATAAACCAACCATAGGTAATAAAATAAAAGATTTAGGGAAAGAACATATAATAGATACAATAAAATTAATGTATGGAGCAATGTTTTATTTAGTAATAATATACGTATTATATGAAATATGCGTATATATGTAATATACATAAATGGGAAATATTAGTAATAGTGATGCGTTTTTGGAGATGATAAAATGATACAACTTATAGGACTAAAGCATGATGTGAAAATAGAAATCAGAGAAAAACTTTCAATTATACCCAAACGTCAAGAAAAGTGTTTAGAGGCTCTTTTAAATATTTGTGAAGAGGCAGTTATTTTAAGTACCTGTAACAGGACTGAGATATATTTTAAATCTAAGGATGAAGATATTGTAGAAAGAGTTTTTGAAGCACTAAACTGGGATAAGACTTTAATAAAGTGTGTATTTAATAATAAGGAAGAAAAAGCAATACAACACTTAATGGAGGTAGTTTGTGGCTTTGATTCACTTCTACTTGGAGAGGATCAGATTTTAGGTCAAGTTAGGGACGCTTATGAAGCTGCAAAAGATTCAAAAGCAATTAAAAAGGAACTTCAGAGACTTTTTGAAAATGCTATTGCTTGTGGCAAGGAATTTAGAACTAAATCTAGAATAAGTGATATACCAGTGTCCTCATCCTCTATGGTAGTTAAACAGGCAATAGATAGAGGTCACAAAAACTTTATGCTTTTAGGTTATGGAACGGTAGGGGAATTAACCTCAAAATATATATTAGAAGGAAAAGTAGATTTATTATATATTGCAGTAAGGGATACTCAAAAGGTTAGTATCGAAGACCCAAGAGTAAAAGTAATACCGTTTAAGGATATAAATAAATATTATGAGGAGGTGGATTGTGTTATATCGTGCACATCTGCTCCTCATACGGTGGTTCATTTAAAGGAGTTACCTAACAAGTACTTATTATTATTCGATTTAGCTGTACCAAGGGACATAGAAGAAACAGTAAGTAAAAATCCTTTATATGAAGTATATGATATAGATATGTTACAAGATATACACGATGATAACTATAAAAAGAGAGAAGCTTCAATGAAGGACAATAGATATATTGTAGACAAAGCCATAAAAGAATATATAGATTGGAAAATGACAAAAGAGTTATCACCCTTTATAAAAAAGATAAAGCACAATGGTGAGGATGTTTACAAAGAAAGACTAGAGACTTTTAAACATAAAAAAGAGACTAAGGATAATGAAAAATTAGCAGAGTTACTTTTGAAGAGTACTTCTGATGCTTATGTAAACAAAGCTATAGAAGTCTTAAAGGAGGAGCATTTGAAGGGTAGGTCTAAGGAATGTGTGGACATAATAAGCAGGATTTTTCAGCTTTAAATTATACCATGATTTCACTGCTATCTAATAAGGTTAATATACTTATTGTGGGTGGAGGAGAAGCAGCTTTAATAAAATGTAGAACTTTTTCAAGGGAAGGGTGCAATATTACAGTGGTGTCAAAAGAATTTTGTCCTGACTTTGAAGCCTTGAAAAATCTTTCCAATGTAAAATTAAGAAAAGATAAATATGATGAAAGTTATGTAGATAAGAATCATATTGTTATTATTGCTACAGATAGCAAAGAGACAAATGAAGATATAAAATCATACTGTGATAAGCAATGTAAACTATATGTACATTGCACAGATTATAAAGAAGGATTATTTGTAACCCCGGTTCAAAAGAATACAACAAATATGAAATTTGCATTACATACTAAAAACAGTAGCCCCAAAACAGCACTTTTCATGTCAAAAATTATAGAAGATAAACTCGAGGAGTATACTGATTTTATAGACTATACTTCTAGCATAAGAAATATGATAAAGAAAACCAGTGAAAAAAAAGAAATTATGAATTTTGTATGTAGTGAAGATTTCTACTTTTTTTATACTAAGGGAGTACAAAATATAGTTTTAGAAATGTTTTACGGAGCTGAAATTGTTGCAGTGGAGAATTGAAAATTGAGAGTTGAAGGTTAAAAGTTTGAGGAGGCATGGGCTTTGAAAATTAATATAGGCACTAGAAGAAGTGAGCTTGCACAAGTACAAGCAAATACAGTTATGGATATGCTTAAAGAAAAATTAAATCTTGATGGTGAAAAAGTACTTATTGAAACAAAGGGAGATAAAATATTAGATGTTACTTTAGATAAAATAGGTGGGAAAGGGCTTTTTGTAAAGGAAATAGAGATTGCAATGCTCGAGGAAAGAGCGGATATTGCAGTGCATAGTATGAAAGATGTACCCTATGACATACCAGAGGAATTTGAAATAGTTGCTATCCCAGTTAGGGAAGATGTTAGAGATGCATTTGTTGCCTTTAACAACATTAGCTTTTATGATTTACCAAAGGGTGCAAGAATAGGTACCAGCAGTATAAGGCGGGGTACTCAAATTAAGTTACTAAGACCGGATATAGAAATTGTACCTATTAGAGGGAATGTCCAAACTAGAATAGCAAAAATAGAAAAGGAAAATCTAGATGGCATAATACTTGCAGCGGCAGGACTAAAAAGACTGGATATGGAGAATATAATTACTGATTATTTTGAACCAACTGAGATGGTGCCAGCAGTAGCCCAAGGTGCATTAGGTATTGAAATGGTTAAAACCCATCCGCGAATAGAGATGCTTAAAAAATTAGACTGTTATGAGGCTAGAATTTGTGTAGATGCTGAAAGAAGCTTTATGGCAACTCTTCATGGAGATTGTCATGCTTGCATAGGAGCATATGCATATCTTGAAGATGAAACTATGCACATGCTTGGAATATACGAAGTTGATGGAAAGATTGTTAAAAAGCAACACTCAGGAGATAAAAGTGCTTATAAGGAGCTAGGTATAGCTCTTGCTAGAAAGATTTTAGAAAATAATTAAGAGCTATAGCTTACGATAAATAAAGACTTGTAATGAGATTTATATAACTGAAAAACAGAAAGGGGAAACCAATGGGAAAGGTTTATTTAATGGGAGTCGGTCCAGGAGATGAGGAACTAATAACCCTAAAGGCCATAAGAATGTTAGGGAAATGTACAGCAGTTATGTACGATAGGTTAGCCAGCACTAGTGTACTTAAATATTTAAATACAGATTGTGAAATATACTATTGCGGAAAAGAGCCAGGATGTCATTATAAAACCCAGGAAGAAATTAATGACATGCTTGTAGAATTGGCTAAAAAAGGCCATGTAGTTGGAAGAGTTAAGGGGGGAGATCCCTTTGTATTTGGAAGAGGCGGAGAGGAAGCTTTGGCACTTATTGAAGAAAATATTGAGTTTGAGGTTATACCAGGAATTACATCACCAATTTCTGTGTTAAATTATGCTGGGATACCTATAACTCACAGAGCTATAGCTCAAAGTTTCCATATATTTACCGCAATGACGGCAGAGAAACTTAATATTGACTTTGATGCAGTAGCAAGACTTCAAGGAACTTTGGTTTTTATGATGGGATTTAAAAACCTAGAAAAGATTACAGAAAGTCTTATAGCTAATGGAAAAAATAAGAATACTCCTTGTGCGGTGATAATGAAAGGAACTACTTCAAAGCAGAAGAAGGTAGTGGGGACTTTAGAAGATATTTTACTTAAGGTACAAAAATCACAAATATCCTCCCCTTGCATTATTGTAGTTGGAGAAGTAATTAAGTTTAACGAGAAGTTTAATTGGTATGAGAAGAAACCATTATTCGGAAAGAATATTTGTATAACTCGTTCAAAAGCTCAATCAAAGGAACTTAGAGAAAACCTAATAGATTTAGGAGCAGAAGTACTTGAGATAAATTCCATTGAATTTAAGAACACTTCATCTAACTTAGATCCTTATAAAACTAAGCTTACTGAATATGACTTTTTAACTTTAACTAGTGTAAATGGAGTAAATATATTTTTTGATTACTTAAAGGAGATTGAATTTGACATTAGAAAGCTGAAGGCCAAAATTGCAGCCATAGGACCAGCTACTGCAGAGGCTATTAAAGCTAGAGGAATTATGCCTGATTTAGTTGCAGAGCATTTTGTTGCTGAAAGTTTATTTGAGAAAATGAAGGGGTATGTAAAGCCGGGAGATAAAATATTGGTGCCTCGTTCTAAAGATGCTAGACCTTATTTGGTAGAAGAATTAAAAGGCATTGGTTGTACTGTAGATGAAGTTTTCACTTATGAAACCTTGTGTGGTAAATTAAGAGATGAAAACGAAATAAAGAATGTAGATCTTATAGTCTTTACTTCACCTTCTACAGTTAAAAATATGATTACAATGGTAGGGCTTGAAACTATAAAGTCTAAAATAGCAGTAGCTATTGGGCCTATAACTGCAAAAGCACTTTCAGAGCACGGTATAAAAGCTATCATATGCGATGAATATAGTGCTGAGGGAGTTATTAACAAACTTGTAAAAATGTAAGGTTGTTTCAGTGGATTATTTAATGACAGCTTGTGGATAAAATTACAAATTATTAATTAGGAGTGGATAATAATGTTTAAAAGAAACAGAAGGCTAAGAGAAACAAGAAATATAAGAGACCTAGTAAGAGAAAC
>JAJYBA010000053.1 GCA_021779235.1 Bacillota bacterium | reverse complement strand
CGTTCTTTGGAGTCTAAAACAATTATTAATTGCTTTCCTCCTTGTCGCTCTTTGTAGTATAAAACAATTATTAATTGCTTTCCTCCTAGGATACTATAATAATTTTCATTTATTTTCAAAATACTCTTTACTAAATTCTAGTAAACTATTTGTTTTATTTTTAATATCCTTTATCAATAACTCCGCCTGAACATTAGCAGAACTATACTCTTCTTTAGATATTTGGCCTATTTTAAATGCATGAGAAAGTTCATCTTCATCTAATAGAATAAGCTTACCAGAAGGTAAAACTACAATATCTAAATATAAATCCTCAAAAAATGGAACTCCACTCTCACTAATCTCATATGCTTTGCATATGTCAAAATACCATTGTACTATTTCATTTTTATCATTAATCATCATTGTAAGTGAATACATTAAATTATCAGGCATAAATATCACCCAGGTATATCCATTATCCACTATACACACCTTTTGACCATTCAGATTCTTAATAAGTGGTTTTTTAACCTTTTCAACATAAATAACAGAAATATAGCCACTAAACTTTTCATTTTTTACGTAGGATAATTTATCTCTTCTCTTTAAAACTCTTGTCCAAGTTGCCCTATCTGCATATTTTTTCTTCATACAATCCTCTCCTTGTTGCATAATTCATAGGTTAGATTTAACGACATTCCTGAAGACAACTCCACTTCAAATCATTTAATTAGATTTTTAATAATTTTAAGAGATCTTATATTCTATATATTAGCACAAATTAAATACCTTGGGTGAATTAATTAACAGAAAAGGATTTCCTTCGCACCCATTTTCATATCCACAAAAAATTCTTCATTTCTAATTTCTATGTATGTTTCACTATAATCCATTTCAAAGTTTGCTATAGTAGAGTGAATTCCGCTATCACTTAAAAAGTGTATGGTACATATATTATTGTCTTCTATGGTGCAAAATCTAATAAGTATGCTATTAACAGATGGAAATTGCACTCTAGAATTTATACATTTAAGAAAATTATCAAAATATAAATTTACACATCTATACTCTACTTTTATTATTAAATCAACGTTATATTCATCCTTTTGTATTTCTTTTACTTGGAAATCACTTGCTATTTTCAGAGTACTTCTTTCATAAATCATGTGGTACCTCCAATAAAACATCTAATTTAACTATTTCATTTATGATATATTATATCATACTTATTTCACGTAAATTTTAATTTAATGAAGTGTTTGTTTTCTTATATTTACAATTAAATTTATTGAATAATTACTGTTTATTGAAAATAAATATCAGTATGTTTATAATATAAATAGATATTTCTAAATAATGTTTATTTATATTTTAAAAAAATTGGAGGTACTATTATGAGTATAAAAATTAAAGTTTTCTCTGACTACATCTGACCATTCTGTTATGTCGGCAAAGGTATTGTCGAGAAACTCGAAAAAGAATATGACCTTGAGGTTGAATGGCTAGGATTAGAAATTCATCCTGAAACCCCTAAGGAAGGCGTAATTCTTAGCGAAAGATTTAGTAAACCTAATCTAGACAACATGCTAAATAATCTTAATCGCTCAGGCACACTATATGGAATTAGCTTTGGAAAATTAGAACTGATGCCTAATTCTCACAATGCTTTGGAGGCTGCTGAATTTGCAAAAGTTCATGGAAAGGGCAAAGAATATCACTCATCACTAATGGAGGCTTACTTTAGAGATCTAAAAAACATAGGCTCTTTAGAAATTCTAGGTGAATTAGGTGAAGCTCTTGGTCTAAACAAAGATGAGCTTATTACTTCTGTTAGAAATAGAGACTACGAAGCTGTTTTAAATAATAGTGCTAAAAATGCCCACAGTATGGGAATTAATAGTACTCCTACTTTTATTATAAATAATAAATATTCCATAGTTGGTGCACAACCTATAGAAGAATTTAGAAAACTCTTAGATACCATTTAAAATTCTTATGATATATTGCTTAAACAAAAGGATAGGGAATAGGTAGTTATTTAAAGCTATCTATTCCCTATCCTTTTATTTAACATTTGCAATTTTTTTAGTATTATGCTATTTCATAAGTTTCTTTAACAATTTAATTTTATCTCCATAAGGCGCATATCTTATTTTAACATCTATAAGGTTACTCTTTTTTATCACACTTTTTTTGTGAGAAAAAACATCATAACTTCCTTTGCCGTGATAAGCACTCATACCACTAGCCCCTACTCCACCAAAAGGCAAATGTGGCGATGCTACATGCATGATTGTATCATTTATGCACCCTCCGCCATAAGAAATCATATCTATTATTCTTTTCTGGTGCTTCTTATTACTTGAGAAAAAATATAATGCTAGAGGTTTAGGTTTTGAATTAACCATTTCTATTACTTGTTCTAAATCTTCAAACTCCATAACTGGTAGAATAGGTCCAAATATCTCATCCAGCATAATAGGGTCATTCCAAGTTATATTATCAAGAATTGTGGGTTCAATATACTTTTCGCTTTTGCTATATTCTCCACCCGTTACAATGTTGCCTTTATCTAATAATCCTACAAGCCTATCAAAGTGCCTTTCGTTTATTATTCTGGGAAAATCATTGCTTTTTACTGGATGCTCTCCAAAAAATTCTTTAATATATTCTGTTATTTCTGTTAAAAACTGCCTTTTAACACTTTGGTGTACCAATATATAATCTGGTGCAACGCAAGTTTGTCCTGCATTTAGGAATTTACCCCATGCTATTCTTTTTGCTGCTAGCTTTATATCAGCGTCTTTGTGCACTATACAAGGGCTTTTACCACCTAATTCTAAGGTTACAGGAGTAAGATGTTTTGCTGCTGCCTTCATCACTACTTTACCAACAGGTACGCTTCCCGTGAAAAATATATAGTCAAATTCTTCTTTCAAAAGTGCCTCCGCAGATTCCTTTCCACCATAAGGTTCAATTACAGAAACAAACTTCTCAGAAAAACTTTCCTCAATGATTTTTATAATAACTTCAGTAGTATTTGGAGAGTTTTCAGATGGTTTTAACAAAGCACAATTACCTGCAGCTATAGAGCCAATTAATGGTGCCATTAATAGCTGAAATGGATAATTCCAAGGTGAAATAATTAAACTTACTCCATATGGTTCTGAATAAATATAACTAGAAGATAAAAAATGTGTTAATGGTGTTCTTACTTTTCTAGTTTTCGACCAGGATTTTAAATGTTTCATAACATAATTTATCTCATCTAAAATTATTCCTATTTCAGTAGCATAAGCCTCAAACTCAGATTTATGTAAATCAGCCCAAAGTGCTTCTAATATTTGTTTCTCATTTTTCTTTATAGACTTTTTTAAGACACCCAATTTCTCTATACGAAAATCTAAATTTCTTGTTGCTCCAGTATTAAAATAGCTTCTCTGCTCTTTTAAAAGCGTCTGTATATCATTCATTATTCACCACTCCCTATAATAACATTTTTTACAATATTGAAATAAATCCTACTAATATTTTGCTATTCCTTAATCTCCTATAGCCTTTTTAGCTTCCAGTAGATTTATAATGCTTAACTCCGAACTTCCACACCTGCAAGGCAAGGAGAAAAAAAACTATTCCTACAATTGGTGATACCCAAGGTATTAAGGCTGGTGAATTTAAGGGATCAGTTTTATTTAAAATCCCCATGGCAGGAAAATAATTAACGCAAGCTAAAGGAACAACAAAGATAAAAAACTTTCTAAACCAGGAATCATATATAGTTACAGGGAATTGAGCTATCTCCACCCCTCCATAGGTAACCATATTAACAACCTCAAGGCTCTGGACAGACCAAAAGGATAAAGTTGCTTGTAGCACAAATAACCCTGAAAACAAAAATGCGCCTCCAAAGATTGAAATAATCATAAGCATAACCTTAATAAAACTTAAGCTATTATTTAGTGACCACATAGCCCAGCAGAGTACTATAAATCCCTGTGTAAATCTACCTATTCTCATAAGTTGAAATTCTTGCCCAATAATTTGAAGTACAAGGCTTCTAGGCCTTAAAAGTATTCTATCAAATTCCCCTGTTCTTACTTGACGATCAAAGGTATCAAACCCTCTAGCACCTGCTTCTGATATAGCAAACGCCATGTGAATCATTCCATAGAAAAGAGCAATCTCAGGTAAATTCCATCCTTTTATAGCACCAAACCTATCAAATAAAACCCAAACACCTATAAAATCTATAAAGGTTATTGCAAAATGAGCTATGCTCATCATTATAAAGGATGCCTTGTATTGCATTTGACTTTGAATTGAAACGCTTATATATCTTAAATAAAGTTTAATAGCATTTTTCATAACTTACCCCCGCATATTGCTCTGGAGTAGATAACACTTCTCAAGTGTTATCCCCCACGTATTCCTCTTCAGCAGATAACACTTCTCAAGTGTTATCCCCCACGTATTCCTCTTGAGCAGGTAACACTTCTCAAGTGTTGACCCCCAGGTATTCCTTTGAGGCAGTTAACAATTCTCAATTGTTAACCACCTTGAACCTCAACACGTTTTAAGCCTCGTGAAATTAACCATTTTCCATATAAAATTAATATCCAGGTCCAAATGAGCTGATGGAAAAAGTATGGCAGTATATTACTTGGTTTTATATGTCCTAGATAAAATCTCATTGGTGTATCTACGAGCCCACTAAAAGGAAGTATTCTAAGTATTGGTTGCATCCAAGTCGGAAACAAGGGTAATGGCACTGTCATACCAGAAAAAATCGTAACCACTGCAGGCAATAATCTTTTAATTCCATCTCCTGATATAGTCCAAAGCATTGAGATGTTAAATAAATTGGTTATTGAGCAAGAAAGCATCAACGCACCTAAGGTAACTAAAATCCATGCCCCAAAGGAAGCAAGTGAATTTGGTGGCTGCATGCTATACTTTTCTGGCAAGAAAAACAAGGTAACCATAAATAGTGGTATTGCTCTAAGTAAGGTTGGTGCAGTTCTCTGTGCAAATGCCCTGCAAAACCAATGATTATATAGATCTAAGGGCCGGCATAGTTCATAAGCTACATTACCTGAGCTAATCATTTCTTGGATTTCAGCATCTCCATTCCAAGGAAGCATCCCTAAAAAAGCTTGACTAATCCATATATATGTAACTGTTTGCCCATAAGACATAGGCTCAGTAGCTGTAGTTGATGCATAAAATGCTGCAATAACCATAACTCTAACAAACCCAAATAAAAATTGTGTGCAAATCCCTGCTATGGCTGCAACCCTATACTGTATTAATAATATGAACCTTAATTTTACAATTGATATATAAGCTTTCATATTTTTAATTCTCCATAGAATTTCGCAATTATTTCATCTATAGGTGGATTTTCAATGAGTAAATCTTTGATTTGATATTTCAATGATACATTAGATATTAATTGTGAGGGAGTTATTTGATCTGGATTGAAGTCTAGATAAGCCCTATTACCTTCTACTTTTATTACTTTAGCTTGTTCTATTGATATATCATTAATTTGTTCCTCTAAGTCTATTATTAGTCTACGTTCTTTAGATACCGTGCTTCTAAGCTCATTAATGGTTCCATCTAAAAGAATTTGACCTTTTCCAATTACCATAACTCTAGAACATAGCGCCTCAATATCATCCATATCATGAGTAGTTAAAATAACAGTTGTTCCGCGTTTTTTGTTAAGTTCTTTTATAAATTCTCGCACAGCGAGTTTTGATACTGCATCTAAACCAATAGTTGGTTCATCAAGAAAGAGAAGTGGAGGTGTATGAAGTAATGATGCTGATATTTCACATCGCATCCTTTGACCTAAGCTTAATTGGCGTACAGGCACCTCCAATATTTGCTGAAGATTTAATCTTTCAACCAATTCATCTTTAGTCGCCCTATATTGTGTTTCAGGAATATTATAGATATCCTTCAAAAGTTCAAAAGAATCAATTACCGGCAAATCCCACCAAAGCTGAGAGCGTTGTCCGAACACAACTCCTATGTTTTTAACGTGAGAAATTCTATTCTTCCAAGGTACATTACCCAAAACCTCACAGCGTCCTGAACTTGGTACAAGAATTCCACTTAATATTTTAACTGTAGTGGATTTCCCTGCTCCATTGGGGCCAATATAACCTACTAATTCCCCTTCATCAAGTTTAAATGAAATTCCTTCTAAAGCATTTACAGTGCTATATTCCCTATGAATAAGTCCCTTTGTTGCATTCCATAAACCTGGCTTTCGTTTAGCTACTTGAAAGGTTTTTATTAAGTTTTCAACAATGATTTGTGACATGATCTCCCCCCTTGTTGTTCTCCGTAGTACAAAATAATTATCAATTGTTTTGCCCCTTGATGTTCTCTGTAGCACAAAACAATTATTAATTGTTTTGTGCTTACATTTTTAATTATTTTTTATTTTTAAAATTACAGAATTTTATATTACCAAAAAAAGCTACTAATGTAAATACTTATATTTGTATAGTTTAGTTTCAATTTTTATAAATATATTGCGTAAAAGCATTAATCTTTGGTAACACTAAATGTGAAAAATTCTTTTGGAGGCATAAAGATTAATAATCTTTATGTACAGAATGAGGAATACAGGAGGGATAACAGTTAATAACTGTTATCTCCCCCAGAGAAATGCAAGGAGGTATATATAATGAAAAATTTTCTAGTTTCGGCTATAGTAGATATAATAATAATTTTTGCTTCCTATTTTCTTTTTAGAAGTATTATAAGCGGACCAACTCGTCACAGAATATATGAAAAATTTATGAGTTCTTTCGCAAAATTTGTAATTATTATTTTTGTGGCTAGTGTGCTAGTAACTTCACTAACTGCACTGGTTTTGTACAAAACCCAATATATAGTATATATCAACATAGTAGCCCCTGCCTTAGTATCTATACTTGTAGGTTTCGTTATGTCTACTGTACCTACTAGAGGTGTAGGTGATAAAGAAAAGGATGCTAAAAAGTAATAATAAATAAAGAGCAGCTTTTTAGATGTATGATTTTAATATCATCTGAAAAACTGCTCTCTTTTTTAAATAAGTAATTTAACAAAGGAATATGCTAATTTAAATCCATATAACATTATAACTACTCCACAAGCTAAATTTATTATTCTAATAACTTTAACATTAAATTTGCCCTTAAATAGTGAAACAATTGTTGCTAACGAGGTAAACCAAAGGGCGGACGATAAGCATACTCCTATAATAAAGTAGCTTGCCATATCTACTGGCAGTGAAGCTCTCATACCTCCTAATAATAAAGATCCGTCAATTATAGCTTGAGGATTTAACCAGGTCACTGCAAAACATGTCCATATTATTTTTATAAAGGATTTATTCACATCCACAGTTTCTCCAGATTGAACTTCTGGAACTTGCCTCACAAGCCCTGCTCCAATGTAAATCACCGCTATGCTTCCTAATAATAGAATAAGCATTTTTAAAAGGTTGAACTTTTCCATAAGTGCCCCTATCCCCAAAAAGCATGAAAGCGCAAGAGATATATCAAAAAATATAGTAATAACTGCGACTTGATATGCTTTTAGTTTACTTTTGCGTATAGCTGTATTTATTACAAATATATTCTGTGTGCCTATAGGTGCCACATATGCAAATCCCAAAATCAAACCTTTTATTAAATATTCATACATTCTATTTCCCCCTAACTATTATATCTTTAAAATAATAAATACTTGTCAAATTGTTTTTCCTTTTTAAATTATAACTTGTACATATTACCATGTATACATTGAAATATATTTTCAACCTAATTATCCTTGAAAAATATACCCAATTAGTTTAATCAATCCATTTATAAATAGAATTTAGGATTTGTAAATTCGATATTTGTCGTTTTTTTTAAAATATTTATAAATACTGTTGACATTTATGCATTTCTTTTATATAATAAGTCTTGTCCTCGGGGTGTAGCGCAGCTGGGAGCGCGCGTGGTTTGGGACCATGAGGTCGCAGGTTCAATCCCTGTCACCCCGACCAATTAAAGAGTTGTCTAATGACAACTCTTTTTTTATTATAATCTTTTTATGTTTTAACATGTATAAAACTTCTCCTTTTTCATAAGATAAACAATATCCTACCATTTTATTGTTTTTTCCCAATATTATGCTAACATTATACATATCTAATAACAAATTAGGAGTGATTATTTTGAACAAAACCTATAACGAAATCTTTAAGACCCTGATTAAATCCTTTTATGAAGACAATTTTGAAAACAAGGTACAAGAATTACTGTCTAAAGATAATATTAATAAAACCGAGTTTAGTTCTATAATTTCTTCACTTTGTGGAGTTCAAGTAGACTTTTCCCATAATTATATAGAAGATTTGAAAAAAGCTATCCTTTCCTATGAAGCAAATCATAAGATTGTAAATAAAGTGAAGTGCTGTACTATGGATTGTGCAGATGAATCTGGAAAGACGCGCTGTCAGGCATCCTGCCCTTTTGACGCCATATTAATAGATAATAAACTTAATACTACATATATCGATAATGATAAATGCACAGATTGTGGATTTTGCGTAGATGCATGTCCGAGTGGTGCCTTAATGGATAAGGTAGAATTTATTCCCCTTTTAAATTTATTAAAAGGAAATTCTACAGTAATAGCAGCTGTAGCCCCTGCCATTACTGGTCAATTTGGAGAAAATGTTAATGTAAATAACCTTAGAACCGCATTTAAGAAAATGGGATTTGCAGACATGGTTGAAGTAGCTTTTTTTGCAGATATGCTCACATTAAAAGAGGCCATAGAATTTGATGAACATGTTAAGACAAAAGAAGATCTAATGATTACCTCCTGCTGTTGCCCTATGTGGGTAGGTATGGTTAAGAAGGTATACCACAATCTAGTAAAGCATGTATCTCCCTCTATATCCCCTATGATTGCAGCGGGTAGAATTTTAAAGGAATTGAACCCTAACTGTAGCGTAGTGTTTGTTGGCCCCTGCATTGCAAAAAAAGGCGAGGCTAAGGATAAAGACCTTTTAGGTGATATAGATTATGTGCTTACCTTCTCAGAACTTAAGGATATTTTTGATACATTAAACATAGATCCAGAAAAACTACAAGAAGATGTATCTACCGAATATGCTTCCAAAGGCGGTAGACTTTATGCTAGGACGGGAGGAGTGTCTATCGCTATTGGAGAAGTTATAGAAAGACTATTTCCTGAAAAATATAATTTATTGGATGCTGTTCAAGGAAACGGTGTAAAAGAATGTAAAGAATTACTTACTAAAGCCCAAAACGGGGAAGTTAATGCAAATTTCATAGAAGGTATGGGTTGTGTTGGCGGCTGCGTTGGAGGTCCTAAATCTTTGATCGACGCAAGTTCTGGGAAGCGTAAAGTAGACGAATTTGCGGAGAATTCAAAAATTAAAGTAGCCATAGATAGTGATTGTATGCACGAAATCCTAAGTAGAATTGGAATTAATACTGCTAATGATTTTAAAGATAAAAATAAAACCAAGATATTCCATAGAGAGTTTTAGATAATATTTTACAATATAA
>JAJYBA010000052.1 GCA_021779235.1 Bacillota bacterium | reverse complement strand
TTGCTAGGGTTGCTGAAGGTATTGTAGCTACAGTAGGTACTGCAACTTCTCACAAAGAAGTTTTAGAAAATCCAGATGCCATATCTAAAACAGTTCTTGCAAAAGGACTAGATGCAGGTACTGCTTATGAAATATTATCTATAGATATTGCAGACGTAGATGTTGGAAGAAACATTGGTGCACAACTTCAAACACTTCAAGCTGAAGCTGATAAAAATATAGCCCAGGCAAAGGCGGAAGAAAGAAGAGCAATGGCGGTGGCAAGAGAGCAGGAAATGAGAGCAGCGGTAGTAGAAGCAGAAGCAGAAATTCCAAGAGCTATGGCAGCAGCATTAAGAGACGGCAATCTAGGAGTTTTGGATTATTATGATATGAAAAATGTAATAGCAGATACCAATATGAGAGAGTCTATTTCTAAAGCTAGTAAGAATAAAAAGCAAGAAAATATGTATAATGCACCCAAGAATATTGAGGAGTAGAAGTTATGTTTAAATCTAGAGACAAGGGCGTACCAAAAGATGTGGAATCTGAGAACCTCAGAAAATTAGTATCAATGGAATATGCTAGATATAATTGCTCAACTACAACTAAGAAGGAAAAGCCTGAAGTTCTGAAGGTAGAGGTAGAGAGAAAAGAAGAATTATCATATTTAGATTTAGATTTCAATGAAGAAAACATTGTGCAAGCAATGGTGTATTCCGAAATATTTGGTAAACCAAAGTCAAAAAGAAGGAAGCGGTGATAACTGTTGGAATTTAAAGTGCTAATAGGAGATGATGAACAGGGCATGAGAATGGTCTTGAAAAAAGCCATTGAAAAAGTAGAAGGTTTTAAACTTATAGGAGAGGCAGCCGATGGAGAGGTTGTTCTCTCCTTTGTTGAAGAATTAAGGCCGCAAGTTGTATTTTTAGATGTTGAGATGCCAAGGCTTAATGGAATAGAATGTGCAAAAAGAATAATGGATTTAAACCCTAAAACAATCATAGTTTTTGCTACTGCACATGCTACTTATATGACAGAAGCTTTTCAACTTTATGCTTTTGATTATCTTGTAAAACCTTTTAAACTAGATAGGATTTATCAAACTTTAAATCGTATTAAAACATTAAATGGTGAGGAAAATCAGGAGGTAATGCACAAAATAATCCGCCATGAGCAAGGATTAGATAAGATACTAATTAAAAATAAAGAAGGTATAAGTTTTGTAGATACAAATGATATAGTTATTGTTCAAAGAGAAGATAGAAATACGGTTATTTATACTGTGGATAATAGCTATATTACCTCCGAAGCATTAAGTGAATTAGAAGAAAGATTAGATAAAAATCAATTCTTTCGAAGCCACAAATCTTATATTATAAATCTTTCTATGATTTGTAAAATTTATCCTTATGGTAGATGGACTTATGTTGTAAAGCTAAAAAACACAGATAAGGATGCTCTTCTTACTCATGAGAGGTATGAGGTTCTAAAGGATATATTTAATTTATAGTATAAAAACAGTATAGATCTCCTATGCTGTTTTTATACTATAAATATTTGAATTTTTATGTAATTTTAAAATGAGATAGTAACTTCAGATAACTGAATACGTACTATAGTATATAGATAAATATACGATAATATTAGTAATGATAATTCGTTAATATTGCAGCAATGAGGATGATAAACAGTTAGACATACGAGGATTTAATGCAGGTAAATAAATATTAGACAACCAACTATTTATGTGAATTATACACCTAGGTGTGGCTTTGAAAGGACGGTGTTCTATGAAATTCTTAAAGAAAACTTTAAAATTCTTTTTAAGTTTTGCATTAATTATTATTATAAATGGAGCAATAGGCATAGGTTCAATTAGAGTTGGGTTATTTCCAAGAGTACAAAGTTATTTAGTCACAAGTACCATGGTAACCATGAGACATCAATATATAGCAAATATTGTAGCCAGTGATATTGCTATTGACAAAATAATGAGCTTAAATACAGTGGCAACCATTAGTGAGGGTACTAATAAGGAGGATATAAAAATAATTAACGAGGATACCGAAGGTGATGACCTAGGAGATTTATTTAAAGAAAATGATAAATCTGCTGTAAATATTACTAATATATCCGGTGATAAATACAAAGGATATATACTTACTGTTAGGAATCCTAAAAGAATAAAACTGTCGGTTTCAAAAAGTCTAGGGGAATATGGAACCTACCTAAAGGACTTAGTTAATCAGGAAAATGGTATAGCGGGGGTTAATGGTTCAGGATTTGTAGATGTTGAGGGAAAAGGAAATGGGGGAGTGCCAACAGGAATAGTTATAAAAGATGGAGAAATCGTATATTATGAAAAAGGCTTTAAAAGCTTTAGTCTTATAGGGTTTGATAAAGATGGTGTACTAACCTTAGGGAACTATACTATAAACCAAATCAAGGAACTTAATATACAAGAAGGAGTATCTTTTGGCCCATTTCTTATAATAAATAATAAACCTATAGAAATATACGGTGATGGAGGCTGGGGTATTAATCCTAGAACTGCCATTGGTCAAAAGGAAGATGGTACAGTTATTTTTCTTGTAATAGATGGAAGGCAATTACATTCAATCGGTACTACAATAAAAGAAGTACAAGATATAATGATAGAACAAGGCTGTGTTAATGCGGCTAATCTAGATGGAGGTTCATCTTCTGTTATGTACTATGAGGGTAAGCTTATAAACAGTCCAAGCAGTAAGTATGGAGAGAGGCCTCTGCCAAGTGCTTGGATAGTAAAATAAAAATAAATAGATAATATATTTTAAATTCCTTTTAAACTTCAGTGCCTTTAATCTGATGAATGTGATATAATAAAATAATGTAGTAAAATAAAAACTGTTATTCTAGAGAAGAATTGAATTATTATTAAAAAATTAGGGAAAAATTAAAGTTATATGTGATTTTAAATTCCTTATATATAGAAGAAAGAGGTGTCCTATTATAAAAAACGAAAATAAAACAGAAGCTAATAAAGTAGAGATTAGATCCAACAAATACCAAACTCTTGAAGATATTACTATTTTAAAATTAGTTAAAAAAGATGGTACAACTATTGACGGTAAAATAGATACTGAAGATTTACAAAAGGTATTAGAAAAGGGTCTTTGGTTTGCAGAGTGGAATAAGGACTTAAATAATTACTTAGCACAAAATTTAGGTAGCTATTATATTGAAGAAAAAAAATATAGAAGAAAGCAAGGGTTGCAGTCATTTATATTAGATGTTCATCCAAAAGCACCTGTTAGACATATCAATGGAGATACTTTAGATAATAGAAAATGCAACCTAGAAATATACAATCAAAATACACCTAATGATTATGTAGAATTAGATGAAGAAACTGTTGCTGTAATATTAAGAGATAGATACGGTAAAGAGAAATCAAGGACTATAATTGATAAAGAAGACGTAAATAGAGTAATCAATAATGGCTATACATGGGTCTATTTTAAGAAAGATACAGAGCCTTATGCAGTAGCAAATACTCCTGAAGGAAAAATTTACCTAAATAGATATATAATGGGTACAGTTGAAGATATGGCTACTCATCCTATAAATCTTAATACATTAGACAATAGAAAATCTAATTTAGAAAATGTTAAATTAGATGAAGAGACAGAAAATCAATAAAAATTCTAAAAATCAGTATAGAAGATAGTTCTATACTGATTTTATTTTTTGATTATTGGGTCAGATGCAATTTTAATCTGGAATTGATTTGTTTTACCCATAATATAAGCTAGCTTAATTATAGATTCTTCTTCTGTAGTCATTTCTCTCTTAAACATTTTTTCAAATTGCTTCATTAAGTTATAAGTATCAATTTCATGTTTCTGAGTATCGGATTTGTTTAATCTTGTATTTTTATGAGGATTATACACCTTAACTTTAATTTCTTTGCTATAAATTTTCTTGAAAACTTCTGCAGTATAGTAAGCATCATTAAAAGCATTATGAAGATTATTTTCAATGGGTATGCTTAGCAACTGTGATGCATTACCTAGCCCAATATTAATTCCTTTTTGGCAATTAAGCTCCTTAGAAGCGTAGGATTGAATGTTGATGTATTCCGTGGGTACTGGTGTAGTATCCAACTCATGATATTCTATATTTCGAAATAATTCTTTTATATCTGCTACTCCCCATACACACAGTACACTTCTATCAGTTTTGATAAATTCTATAAATTCTTTATACATTTCTTTAAAGGGTTTACCTCTATCTAAGTCTTCTATTGTTAGTCCAGTAATTCCCTTTACAAAGGGATTAAGTTCAGTATATATTTCTGGTTTTACTAATACATCTAGAGTGTCAACTGTCTCAAAATTGTCATTTAGTTTTACAGCACCTATCTGAATTACTTCAAAAGGACATTTAGGGTTTATTACAGTTTTAGCTTCCTTTGTAAAGTTATAGCCTTGATTGAATTCTAAATCAAATATTATATAATTCATTTAATTACCTCTAAATTTATTTTGTTTTATATAGTATATCATTTACGGTAATAAAAAACACCTTCGATACCGCGTCTAGTTTAACAAAAAATTGAACATTGTATATAAAGTAGTTTATAATAAACATAGTATGGATATTAGATTTTTAGACAGTTTTGTACATATACAGCTAATGGTATTATTTGTAGAGGAATAATTACATATAGAAGAAACAAAAAGACTAAGTAATATTGTAGCAGTGCAGATGATAATTTAACATAAGAGAGGAAGTTTTATATATGGGAAAAATTTTAGTACTGGCAGAAAAACCTTCTGTTGGAAGGGAACTTGCTAGGGTTTTAAAATGTTTTAAAAAAGGAAATGGATGTATTGAAGGAGACAAATATATTGTAACTTGGGCTTTAGGCCATTTAGTCACACTAGCTGATCCGGAGGTTTATGACGACAAGTATAAGTCATGGCGGATGGAAGATTTACCAATGCTACCAAAGCCGCTTAAACTTGTGACTATAAAACAAAGTGGAAAGCAGTTTAGTGCAGTTAAAGAACAGCTTACTAGAAAAGATGTTACTGAAATTGTAATAGCTACAGATGCAGGTCGTGAGGGAGAATTAGTAGCTAGATGGATTATTGAAAAGGCAAGGGTAAATAAGCCAACAAAGAGACTTTGGATATCATCACAGACAGATAAAGCAATATTAGATGGATTTAGAAATCTAAAACCGGCATCTCAATATGATAATTTATATAAGGCAGCCGCTTGCAGATCAGAGGCAGACTGGGTTGTGGGGTTGAATGTTACTAGAGCTCTTACTTGTAAACATAATGCGCAGCTTACAGCAGGTAGGGTTCAATCAGCAACCCTTGCCATGATAGTTAATCGTGAAGAAGAAATAAGAAACTTTAAGCCAAAGGATTACTATGTAATTAATGCAAAAGCTAAAGGGTTTAGCCTTGAGTGGAGAGATAAGAATAACAATAGTAGTATATTTGAAGAAAGTATAGTGGAAAAAGTTCTTTTAAAAACTAAAGGCAAGGAAGGAACTATAGTAAGTGTTACTGAAGCTGCTAAAAAGCAATACTCTCCTGCTCTTTATGATTTAACGGAATTACAAAGAGATGCAAATAGAATATTTTCTTATTCAGCAAAGCAAACGCTTTCTATAATGCAAAGACTGTATGAAAATTTTAAGCTTTTAACTTATCCTAGAACGGACTCAAGATATATTTCTAGTGATATAGTAGCAACACTGCCAGACCGCTTAAAAGCAATTTCATCTGGAAGCTATAGAGCCGTTGCAACTGAAATCTTGGGTGGAAGAATAAATGCAAATAAAAGTTTTGTAGATGATAGTAAGGTAAGTGATCACCATGCTATCATTCCAACTGAAGAAAGAGGAAATACAGCTCTTTTAAGCAGTGAGGAAAGGCATGTTTATGATTTAGTAGTTAAAAGATTCCTATCTGTTATGCTACCACCATATGAATATTTACAAACAACAGTCACTGCAGATATTAATGGTGAAACATTTATAGCTAAAGGTAATGTAATTAAGGCTAAGGGATGGAAAAAGGTATACGATAGAGCTGATGACTTAACAGAAGACGAAGATGAAAAAGACAGTCAAGTGTTACCTGTAGTTAAAAAGGGTGACAAATTAAATATAACCTCTGTGGAAAGTAAAAAACTTAAGACAAAACCACCAGCAAGATTTAACGAAGGTACGTTACTATCAGCTATGGAAAAACCACATAAGTATGTAAGTGTAGATAAGGTTTCTGCAAAAACCTTAGGGGAAACTGGTGGTATAGGAACAGTTGCTACAAGAGCTGATATTATAGAAAAGTTATATAATGTTTTCTATATAGAGAAAAATGGAAAAGAAATAGTTCCTACAGGAAAAGGAAAACAACTTATAGAGCTCGTACCAGAGGAATTAAAATCACCTTTAATGACTGCGAAATGGGAACTTGAATTAGATCTTATAAGCAAAGGAAAGAAGGACCCGAGAATTTTTACAGAGGAAATGAGAAAATATGCAGCTGAGCTAGTTCAAGAAGTTAAAGGGAGCAGTGATAAGTTTAAGCATGAAAATCTTACAGGCAAAAAATGTCCTGAATGTGGAAAATACATGCTAGAAGTTAAAGGGAAATTTGGTGTAATGAATGTATGCCAAGATAGAGCTTGTGGTCATAGAGAAAATTTAAGTAAGTTTACAAATGCAAGATGTCCAGAATGTAAAAAGAAGCTAGAGCTTAGAGGACAAGGAGAAGGTCAAATATACGTTTGTATAAATACTAACTGTAACTTCAGAGAAAAGGCAGCTCAGTTTAATAAAAGATTTGATAGTAAAGGTGACAAGGTAAACAAAAAAGAAGTAGCAAACATAATGAAAAAAATGAAGCAAGAAGCAAATGAGCCTATAAATAATCCATTTGGAGATTTAATGGCTATGTTTAATAAGGATAAATAAAGAAAAAGTAAGTATAACACTCAATTATCCTCAGAAAGAGTTTAGGCATTAGAGTAGAGGTTAGGCTTGAAGTCATAAATTGGAAAAAATGAAAAAAATAATGGACCATTAATAACTTTACAAACAAAGTTATTAATGGTCCATTAAAACTTAATTACACATTATGTATAGTATAATTATTTTGGATTATATTAGGCAACTAGTTTTTCAACCTCATCCTCTTTCTTTACATCGAAACGGTATGAAACAAAACCATATAATGTCCATCCAGCAAAGGTTACTATAGAACCATAAAACATTGGTTCTAGCCCTGAAGAGTAAAGAGCATATAAACTATAAAGTGAAGCTATTAAGGCAACAAAAGTAGTTCTCTTTATTTGCTTATCAGGTACGTTTTCTGATTTTAGTATTACATTAACTGATGCCATAGATAACAAGTATGGAATAACATTTGTAACAACTGCCAAGTTTACGAGTACATTGAATTGGCCAGATAAACTTGGGTTAATTGTCATTAGTGCAAGTAGAGATTGAACAACGGTAATAACAACCATTCCCCAAATTGGAGTTCCAGTTTTTGTAACTTTACCAAATATTTTAGGGAAATATCCTTCAACTGCAGAACTTTTAAATACTCCTGCAATAGTAAATTGCCATCCAAGGAGAGAACCAAAGCATGACATAATCATCATACCCATAACAATCTTTCCAGCCACTGGACCAAGCATAGTAGAAAATGCTAACCCAAAAGGTGCATTTGTATTTAATAAATCTGCATTTGGAACGATACCAGCAATAACGTTTGTTGAAACAATATATATTATTGCGGCACCAATAGTTCCGCCTAAACATGCGATAGGAACATTTTTCTTTGGATTGTCTACTGCATCCATATTTGCAGAAGCAGATTCAAGTCCTAAGAATGCCCATAAAGTTATTGAAATGGATTTTCCTACAGCACTGAAAAATGGCAATTTATTAGGATTCCATGAAGTTGCATATAAATGCCCACTAAACCAAAACCACCCTAAAGTAGACATAGCTAATACAGGAATGATTACACCCCATACAGTAAATGAACTGATTTTCCCAGTAATCCTTGCTCCTCCAAAATTAAGAGCTGTTGCTAACCATAAAGTGAAAATTGTACATAGCCCTACTGAAAGAGGGGAGAGTTTCACTCCGAAAAGTACTGAGGCGTAACCTACAGCAGAGATTGCAATTGCTACATTGGCAATTATTAATGACGAACCATAAGAATAGTTTGCCATAAAGCTTCCGGATTTTCCATGAGAATATTCTGAATATCCACCCATACCTCCAGAGTTGCGACTAAACATACCGGATTGTGCAAAGGCATAAGCTAATGCCATTGATCCAATACCTGTAATTAACCATGAGAGAATTGACATAGTTCCAACTCGAGCTAAATTAGCAGGAAGCATTATTATCCCCGAACCCATCATATTTATAGCGGTTATCATTGTTAGCTGGAGAACACTCATCTTATTTTTCTTTTTGTCCATAATATAATCCCCTTATCATTCATTAGTTTATTTATATAATAGATGGCTTATGATATAATCATAAAAGTTTGATGATTATATCATAGGCTAGCAATTAATATTAAATTGATTTTCTATCTAGTACATATCCATAAGCCTTGACAAGACCGTCTTCTTTTTCTAGGTATACTCCTTGAATTTCTGGAGCAAAACCAGGAAATTGATTAATTCCATCTTGTAATATTGTGAAGTATTTTTGTGCTGTTGTACTCCATACTTCTCCAGGAACAACACAGAATACTCCTGGTGGATATGGTAGAGCGCCTTCCAATGCTATTTCACCTACAATATTTTCTAAGGCAACGAGTTTAGCATTATTTCTTACTAATTCCCATTTAGCTTCTTGAGCAGTTATTACTCGAGTACCAAGAGATGCTTGTTTAGCACCTTCGAGTCCTAATGCTACTTCAGCTAAAGCATCACTGCTAACTGCATCAGAAACCATTCCTTTTTCAGGTAAGTACTTTGCTCTAAATAATCTCTTTTGATATGTCTTTGCATCATTATTCTTATAGAAATCATGCATTTCTTGACATAATCTTCTAAGAGTATAACCACTATAACGATCTATATTTTTATTGTAAAGGGTTGGCAATACTTCGCTTAGTGGGGCATCTTCTTTTACAAGCTGTTCAAAACGAACAAATTGAGCTACAAGATTTTCCATCTTTGTTGAAGTTTCTGCAGGGGTTAATAAGAATAATATTGAGTTTAAGTCATTTTTCTCTGGTATAATTCCAACTTCTCTTAAATAATTAGCAAGAATAGTTGCAGGTATACCAAAATCTTCATATTCACCAGTTTCAGCATTAATTCCTGGTGTTGTTAACATAAATTTATTTGGGTCTACAAAGTATTGATTTTCACCATAGCCTTCAAAAGAATGCCACTTTTCTCCTGGTATGAATCTAAAGAAATCGATATTATTAGAAATTTCATCTGTGTGATATTCTTCCCATCTCTTTCCGTTTACAACTGGTGGAATAAATGGTTTCAATAATGAACAATTTCTTATAACTGATTTTCTTGCTTCAACGCCTAATCTTATACAGTCAGCCCATAAGCGCTTACCTGCTTCTCCCTCTTGCATTCTTGCATTTACA
>JAJYBA010000051.1 GCA_021779235.1 Bacillota bacterium | reverse complement strand
GTGGGTTATGGCAAGTATGATTTTTATGACATCCGAGTCAGATTCCTCCATAATTATTATTGAACGAGAAGTGTTCAAGCTGACTATATTCAAATCAGATATTTCTATAGGGCTTCCCTGCCTACATATGATTCGGGTATTTCCCTTAAATTCTATTTTTTCCCTGATTTCATCATCCATTTCAGCCTTGTCCTTATCCCCCATAATGACGATACAAGGCCTTTTCCTATTGCTATTTGCAACTATAAGCTCAGATAAAACAGTAAATATTTGATCAGACCATCCTAAAATTATGGTATGATCCTTTTCTAAAACAACTGATCTTCCTTTTCTAAGGCTTTCCACCTTAGCTTCAATACCAGTAGTTAGCAAACCTATAAGGATACTCAAAATAAAAATACCCCCAATAGTTATTAAAAGCATAAGTAACATAAAACCAAAGCCACCGGAATCCCCGCCTAAGGCTCCTGCATCCATGGCTCTCATCAAGCTCATCCACAGCAACTGTAAAAATGAATTTTCCGGCGATGAATTTGTCAGCCATAAAATCAGGGAGACAATAAAAATTAATCCTGTGGTAATAGCAGTAAGTGCAGCGATAAGGGCTCCAGTACCCTTTGACATGAAATTGTCAAATTTATATCTAATTTTATCAAAGTAAGATTCTTTAATAACGTTCACCCCCATTAATATAAATACCAACTCTGTTTTGGCTGTTTCCAAAAATAAACTGGTCGATTTATAGTCTAAATAAAGATCTCTTCTCCAAAAATGTTACTATTTATGAGCAAACAATAACTTCTAGCTACTGTTATGTAACCTGTGGTCACAATATAAGCTTGAAGTTTATGTTTGCTGTTTTCTAGTTATTATCGTCATCTCCTTGGAATACATTTTCTGCTACTCCGTAGAGTTCTCTACCTTTAATACCTATCTTTGCTCTTTCATTTTCTGCAATTTCACTCATCATATCTCTAACTTTTTTTGAGGCCTTTATCCTTTCTAGCTTCAGTTCCTTATTTGTCTCGTCCGCGGTAAATATAGTAACTGTTCCTACTCCGAAAACTTTATCCCAAAAGGTTCTTCTTAGCCTTACATCTAATATTCTATACATAACAAGTTCATCTTCCATGGTTGTAAAAAAGCCTCTGCTAACAAAAAGTCTGTTATTTTCTAGTCTGTATTTAGTAAATGATAAGGGCATACCTAAAAATCTTTTTCTATCCTTCCATTCCATATAATTTACTCCCTTCCTTTAATATATATTTGCTCACTATTGCTACTATTTTTTAATCATCTGCTAGCTACAGTCTTTTGTATTAGGTGGCAAACGAAACACCTCTATGCCACTATTCACGTAATTTGCATATTGCCATATCATAAATTTCTCCATTTGTTAATAACATATTTATACTAATTAGAGCTTTTAGTTCCTCTCGTATGTATCGTAATAGTGGTACGTATTTTAATTTTCATGTGCATCCCGTATACTAGAAATCATATGTAGCTATACATAGGATTTATGCATAAGCTCATTCTTTAATTTATATTAAATTATCCTTAATTGTCTTTTCAAACTATTCTATTTTCATCTCAAACAGAGCAAACTCACCTCTATCTTCTAATAGAATTTTGCCAATCAATTTAAAGCCTAAACTTTCATATAAATTGCATAACTTTTTCTTACTCCACCCTGTATCTAATCTTAAATAGTGAACTTCCCTTCTTCTACATTCTTCTATAGCGAATTCAACCATTTTTCGTGACAGTCCTAATCCGGAATATTCTCTTCTAACACATAATTTATGGATATATCCTGACTCGTTCTCTTTTGATTTTGGCCTCTTCATTGCCATATCTCACATCATGTATCTAATAATTTTACAGATGGGACTGGTGGCATGTTCACTACTTTAGTATACCAATCATAGTAACCTAAAAGATAACGAAAATTTAACATCTTTTTTAAATATAGACAAACAAAAAAGTCCATGGCTATCCATGAACTTTTAGTTTGGTTTCAGTTTATATTACAGCAGCGGCTGTATAAATTCTGCAGCTTTCACTGCTCCATCAATCTTAATCTTCTCATAATCAACTGTCTTTCCCAAGTTTTCTAACACAACTTTCAAAAGAGTGTTTTCATCAGTTTCTGAAAAGCTCATTTTAACTCCTGCGCCAAGCCTTTCTAGTTTATCAGAAACAAGTTTTTGCTCATAATGCTCTTCCAAAGGAAAATATAGAAAGTTTTTGTTCAATGCGACAAGCTCCATAGTCGTAGTTCCTCCACCCTGTACAATAGCAAGGTCGCAGGCAGCAAAATGCTTGTACAAGTCAGGCACATAGCCTTTTACCTGAATTCCGTCAGTCACCTTAATTGAATCAGGGAGTATTCGCGGCCCACATATCAAAACCATCTGCAATTCGGGCAGCCTATTCCTTAAAGTTTTGTAGGTACGGGAACATAAATTTAAAAGGTCCACTCCAATAGCAGTCCCCCCTATAGAACATATAATAAGAGGACCTGCCCCATAACCTAATTCGCCTTTCATTTCTTCAGTATTGCTATAATCCTGTGGATTAAAGGCTAAAATGCTGCCTAAAAATTTGTAATGTTTTTTAGCGTGTTTTCTGAAGTTTGGCAGGAATAATCCATAGCATTTGTCCGCAATATCTTCTACATCCCCTACAAAAAGAGACATATCTTCAACCCAGGGAGTACGATTCCCTGTAACCCAGGCCAAATTCCAAAAGTATGTACCCATTTTTTCAAAGGGATTTTTTGTTGTAGCATCGAAGCCAAAAAAATCATAAATCATTACAAATGGTGCTTTCTTAATGCCTGGAAAGAGTAAGAAAGCTACTATCAATTCATAAGCTTCATCAGCTATAATTAAATCGAATTTCTTCTCTTTTATAAGCCTTCTTATTGCAGCTATGGTTTTTCTCCATTCCAATAAAACACTAAACAAATACTTATTTACATTCAATCCGTATCCATTGGACACCTTTTCCGCTAAATAACTATCTTTACCTAGTAGCTCACACTCCGGCAGCAGGTATTCACCTGCCTCTTCTATAACCCTGCGTGCAGGATCTCCAGCCAGCCAGGAAATCTCTATGTCAGGGGTTCGCTCTTGCAATGGCCAAATCTCTCGATGCATGACCAAGACCTATGGAACTGCTGATAAATAGCACATTCTTTTTCATGATTCTATTCCTCATTCCAAAGCATTAATGCTTCTGTTTTTATATACCAGAATTATATCATAAATATATCTTTTTTTTCTATCTCTACCACGGTCTCCATGTGTGTTGCGATAAAAAGATGATACAATTTTGCATCTTAATTGATGAACTTTTCAATCAGCGTTAATTTTTAAATTCAATTTATTTTTCAACATTTTCTTTAATATAGCCTCAGTTTTATTTAGGTTTTCTCTTTGCTTTTCTATTTCGTCTATCTTTTTTTGTAAAAGATCAATCTTTGTATCAATTGAAATTGGGTTCACATTGCTTTTTTGAATCTCTTTAATCTCTGTTAAAGAGAAGCCTACGGAATGAACAGTTTTTATCATTAACAGTTGTTCAATTATATCTGCAGAGTAATTACGATAGTTATTTGAGTCTCTGCTAACATATTTTGCAGGAATCAAGTCTTGTTTTTCGTAAAATCTAATTGTAGAAATAGGCAATCCGGTTTTTTGGGAAACTTCCTTTATCTTCATAAAATACCTCGCTAATTTTTCTTGACTTTAAACCATACTTCATAGTTTATAGTATATTTAAACAATTCAATAGTCAACATAATAAAGGAAATGGAGAGGATTATCATACAAAATACTAATAAAAAAACTCGAGCAGTTGTTTTAGGTGGTGGTGGAGTAACTGGTATGGCATGGGAGATTGGGATAATTACCGCCTTGTTACAGGAAGGTATTGATTTAGCGGACGCCGATGTTATTATTGGAACATCGGCTGGCTCATTTGTTGGCTCAGCATTGGCAAGTGGCTATGATATGAGGAAACTTTATGATTCTCAATTCATCCCAAATACGTCGGAAGTGAATACATCAGTAAACTCTGAAATTATGAAATTATGGACAGAAGCCTTTCAATGTGGCAAAGATGATAAAAAAAAGATTGGGAAGATGTTTGGGGATATCGCCAAAAAATATCCTCCTAAAATCTCAATAGAAAAGCGTCAGTCAGTTGTAGAATCAAGACTTACCACAACTAACTGGCCATCAAAATTGAAAGTCACCGCAATAGACGCAGAAACAGGAGACCTCCATGTATTCGATAAAGATTCAGGAACTACACTTATAAATGCAGTAAATGCAAGTGGTGCTGTTCCAGGACTCTGGCCTTTCGTAACTTTTGATGAGAGTGATTGGATTGATGGCGGGATGGTTTCAAGTACGAATGCACATTTAGCGGATTGTTATGATAAAGTTGTAATCTTATCACCCATGCCACAAAAGTATGGCTTAGTTCCAAGCGTAAGAGAAGATGTTGCTGAAATGCAAAAAAGAGCAAATGTCTCTCTTATTGTGCCTGATAAAGATAGTATTTTAGCAATAGGAAAAAACCCTTATGCTCCAACTCATACTGCATCATCTGCAAAGGCAGGATTTAATCAGGGAATAAAGGAAGTAGCAGCTATTTATAAAACATGGTCATAATTCAATTCGCACATATCACTTCAACTTATCCTTATGCGTTTATAAATAGCGATGTCTCCTTAAATAAATTTTCGAAAAATCCCAAAAAGTTAAAAAATACACATCTATACCGCATGGTAAAAATGTGTATTTTATGCTTATATTTAATTTTCATTTCTTATATCTTTTAACAATCCTTCAAACCATTGAACATTTACTAAATGATGAGAACGTGAATTTTCCAACATTTTTCTAAAATAAGTAGGGATAGTTTCATTATGCTGAAGAGATTGTTCTAATAAAAAAATCTTCTGTTTAGTTTGTTCCATTTGTATTTCTATTAGGTTTGTTAGCTCCTCGCTTTTACATTCATTAGCAAATAGCATTGCTGCGTAAAAAGATAAATTTATATACTCTGTCTTAGAGCCATATTTGAACATCAATTTTTCAAACTCTTTATCTCCTAGCTCAGTGATGATATAATTATGCGTCTCTCTAGTATTGTCTACTTGGTCAATTTTTATAATATATTGTTTTTCTTCTAATTGTTGAAGATTATAATAGAAGGATCCTTTAGTAAAACTTACTATATATTTATAGTGTCTCTCTTCCATTAAGGCTAATAATTCGTATCCGTAAGAACCAGGGTTTTGTTTTAATAAACCTAAAATTAATAATGGTATCAAAAAAACACTTCCTTTATATTCTTCATGAAAATTATGCTAATAGTTATTCCTTAATTATAAAGTTTAAACATTGCTCATTTGTACGAGTTGAGATTCGAATTCATCATATGATATTTTTCCTAATGACAAATCCATAATTTTTATATACATCTTTTCTGATTTGGTGTGTGTTCTAGCATCATTAAGCTTTATCAACTCATCTTCATTAATTAATGGCTTCAATACATGTTGCTTATTAAAAAAGGCTTCAAAATATCGTAACCCGAATTTTCTTTGAGAAATTGCATCAATATGAATACCATCAGGATTAGAAGTTAAACCTAAGGCTGTGACAAAGTAACAATTATCTTGTTCAAAAGCAAATCTTTGTAATTCTTCATTAATAAAATTATATTCTATGCAGTGTTTTCCAAATCCTTCTTTACCTAAATAATCTCCTAACCCACCAATAATGAGAGGAATATCTGGAGCATTCAACTCCTTTCTAAGAGCCTCAATAATTAAAAGTAATTTTTTATAATAGACTTTGTAGTTACCATTGATACTATCACTTTCTCCTTGATGCCATAGAATTCCTGAAAGCTCACTACTTTGCATAGCAAATTTAGCTTCAGTTATTGCATGCCTAAAAAGTGGTTGATCTACAGCCCATTCATCCAGTGTGCTTCCACCTTCAGCACAAGGAATTAAGCCAATGGTATCTTCTTGATTCTCACCACACCATGCATCTGCAAATGAACCAGCCAGACTTATTCCTGAAACAGGACGGTCATAATTGATGGGCTCAGTCATCATTTGCCATCTACCATTACGTAGCATTTGTATTCTTTCATTATAAATGGGGGTTACTTCATGAATAAACCCTCGTCCAGCCATGTTTGACTGCCCTAACATTAAAAATGATTTAACCATTTTTTTCATCCTTTCTTTTAATTAATATTTAGGAAGAAATGTTTCCAGTTCCCAATAAATATTAAATAGTTACTTATTAATTCATTGCTTCAGTAGATTTCCCTTAATATGAAAAACTACTAAATTTATTATTAGTCTAATTAGACTAATAACACTTAAAATTATAGTCTAATTAGACTAATTGTCAACTATATTTTTTTCAGAAGTAAAGCCACCATATATTTTAGACAATGCAAAGAAATATCCCACTAATGTGAATACCCTTACTTCACCCCAGACGGCATAAATATTGATTTTGCGTAAAAATATACCCCCTTTAGATTAAGGAGGTATATTTTTTAGGTTTATACTTTATTTATTTAAAAAATCCAGAGCAAATTGTACATGCAATGCTGTACCATATTTCATGTAGTCTTCATCAATCTTGAATTTCTCATGGTGTGGGAAGTATATAGCTTCCTTTTCCTCATTTCTATATCCAAGAAGTGCATAAACTCCTTTAGCATGTTGGAAATAGTAAGGCATATCCTCTGAGCCCATTAATTTAGGTAAAGTTATATTTTTGCCTTCTCCAAAGACTTTTGTACAGCTTTTATCAGCAAGTATTGATAATTCATCATCATTGCAAAGACTAAGTGCACTTTCCTCTATGATCACATCAACCTTAAGCTCATAAGCATCTGCAATGGCCTTGGCGTGCCTTTTTATTCCTTCATGAGCTATTTCTCTAACCTTTGGATTAAAGTATCTCATGGAAATGTCAACTTCTGTATATTTAGAAACTATGTTTGCCTTGGTACCTCCAATGAACTTTCCTACCGAAACCACTATTGGCTCCTGAGCATCAATGTTTTTAGTAACTATTCCTTGAAGGTCCGTAACAAAAATACATGCAGGATGAATGGTGTCCTTTGCAAGATGTGGAACTGATCCGTGGCCGGATACTCCTTCAAACTTAACATAAATAGTATCACAACCTGCCATTCTATATCCTGGAGTAATATCTACATATCCTGTTTCTAGGCCTGGCATTCCATGCATACCAAAACAAGCATCAACTCCGTCCATTCCGCCTGCTTCTATTATTTTTTTTGCTCCTGAGAATGTTTCTTCACCTTCTTGGAAGAAGAATCTTACCTCACCAGGTATTTCATCCTTCATTTCAGATAAAATTTTTGCAGCACCAAGTAGCATAGAAGCATGAGCATCGTGACCACAAGCATGCATTAATCCAGGAGTTTTAGATTTAAATTCAACATCTGCTTCCTCTTTTACTGGGAGAGCATCTATGTCTCCTCTTAAAGCTATAGTTTTTCCGCCTTTTCCACCCTTTAATGTAGCTATTAAAGAAGTGTTACCAGCCTTCTTATATGGTATTCCAAGTTTATCTAATTCTTTCATAATCTTTTCCTGAGTTTTAAATTCCTGTCCACTAAGTTCAGGATTCTCATGTAGCTCTCTTCTGAAATTGATAACATAATTTTCAATTGATTTAGCCTTATCAAATATATTTGACATATAAAGCACTCCTTCTCCATTTATTATAGCTATTCTCACCTTTAGTATAAATACCTTTTGGTAACCTGCCACGGAAAAAAGATTAAGCAGCCTTTCTTTCATTTTCTTCAGTTCTCTTTCTCTTAGGCACTAGCGCTAAAACAGCAATTAATGATATAGCTCCTGCCATTACGCTAACTCCTAGTCCCAAGCCAGCTGCTAAATTGTGAGCTGTATTGTTGCTCATGAGAATGGCAGTTGACACTGCTCCAGAAATAGCAACTCCAAAACTACCCCCTAAAGAACTTGCCATTTTATAGATTCCCGATGCAGAACCAGCCTTTTCCGGCGGAACATTTCCAACTGCAGTATTTGTAGATGGAGTAGCATAAAATCCAAATCCAACTCCCATAATAGCAAGACCAAGAAAAGCCGCTACGAAGTACGGAGCATTGGGTAAGAAGGTTAATGCCATTAAGAATATTCCTACCGCAGCTAGTAAGGTCCCTATAGCCATTGGCAAGCGCGCTCCTGTCTTAGCCATCACTTTTTCACCTACACGAATTGTTGACACTATAGCAACCAAATAACCAAGTGTTAACAGCCCACTTTGAAATGAAGTTAATCCACGTCCTGTTTGAACGTAAGGTATTAGGATAAATAAACATCCTGCACACATATTAAGTAAGAAATTTGAAACTACAGCTGCATTATAACCTTTGCTACTGAATAATGATAAATCAACTAATGGAGCAGAATTTCTACGTTCTATGAATAGGAACAGGGCAAATAAAATTACAAAAGCAGCTATCAATGAAAGAATAATAGGACTTGACCATCCCCACAGTCTACCACGAGTAACAACTAAATTTAATGAAAGCAATGCTAACACTAAAGTAATAATTCCAAAATAATCAACGCTTTGTTTTTCCCCACTGGTAACTTTACTCTCTGGAGTACCCTTAACTAAAAACATACCTATCAATGCCACTGGAACAGTAAGTCCAAATAACCAACGCCAACCTAATGCTGATACTACTGCACCTCCAAAGAAGTTAGCAACACCGCTACCACCCCATGAAGCTAAAGACCAAAAGCTTATAGCACGCGGACGAGCTTCACCTGGATAATAAAGATTTATTAACGCTAAAGTAGCTGGCATGATAAATGCAGCTGATAAACCTTGGATAACACGACCTAAAATAAGAAGTGTTTGTCCTTGTGCTGTTGCACAAAGTATAGAACCAATTATACTCAACATGAATCCAAGTTGAGTAATCTTAACACGGCCTACTCTATCAGCGATACTTCCTGCCGTTACAATACTAACACCACAAATTAATGCAGTAATACTGACTGCAGTACTAACAACAGAACTTGAAATTCCTAAATCATGAGTAAGTGGTGGCACACCTGCTGTTATGCTGCTTGCAAATAACCAGTAGGTTGCTACACCAAGAATCATTCCAAATAATAAACGATTATTACCTTTATAATTTGTCATATACTTTACCTCCTGAAACTTTTTTACTTAGTCAATTACTAAATTTAAAAAGAATTAATTTTAATTATTTCTTGTGAACAACTTCATGTTATACCTTTTGACATAAAGTTAAAATAGCATCTCTTCCAACGTTTATACTTGTACCTTAAGTTTTACATACTATTACGTTAGGAGGTTGTTTTTTATTCTAAACGTAAAAAGAAGTTAAAAGCGCTATTTTGCTTTTAACTTCTTTTTAACAGAAAAAATATATAAATCTTGAATAAACATTCCTTCATTTATAAATGTATTTAAGGTCATATTATGATTTTTATCAACTATAGATTTGAGTATGTAAAGACCTAGTCCTCTATTCTCCCCTTTTATAGAATATCCCTTTTTATAAATTTCATCTAAATTTATTACTTTACTTCTAAAGGT
>JAJYBA010000050.1 GCA_021779235.1 Bacillota bacterium | reverse complement strand
AATGCTAATTAAAAAAGATGGTATCTACAAAAGGATATGGGAAATACAGACATCGTTAGATGCTTTTGAGGATGAAGATAAGGCATGTAATGAGTAATAGGGAGATGATAGAATGGCTAGAATAGATGAAAATAAAAGAGCAGAAAAGATAGATATAGGTATATGGAGGAAGCTCTTCAAATACCTTTCAGAATTTAAAAAGGGACTAATGTTTTTGGCATTTCTAATGGTAGGTGTAGCAGGTATAGATGTATTAATGCCACTACTCACAAGGTATGCTATCGATAATTTTATAGTAAAGAAAACTGTAGCGGGGCTTCCAATATTCGCAGTAATCTACTTTTGCGTAATCCTTTTTCAAGCCTTAAATGTAAAATTATTTATAATACATGCAGGTAAAATTGAAACACACCTAGCTTATCATATCAGGAAGCTTGGGTTTAAAAGACTACAGCAGTTATCCTTTTCATATTATGATAACTCCTCAGTAGGTTGGCTTATGGCAAGAATGACCTCGGACGTAGCAAGACTTAGTGAAATAATATCCTGGGGACTAATTGATATGGTGTGGGCTTTGGTTATGATGACTGGATTTATAGGTGTTATGCTTTATAATAATGTAAAGCTAACCCTCATAAGTATGAGTGTGGTGCCACCACTATTTTTAATAGGGATGTTTTTTCAAAAGAAAATTTTAAAATCCTATAGAAAAGTAAGAAAATTAAATTCACAATTAACCGCAGATTTTAGTGAGGAGGTATCCGGAGCTAAAACTACTAAAACTCTTGTTCGTGAAGAAGAAAATTTAAAAGAATTTAATGTTGATGCAAGTAATATGAGAAATTCTTCAGTGAGGGCAGCTATGTTTTCGGCTCTCTTCCTTCCAATTGTTATATCCATGGGAAGTATAGGATCAGGCTTCGCTCTATGGATAGGAGGTAAAAGTGTTATATCAGAGGCAATATCTTATGGTACCTTCGTAATGTTTATTGCTTATACTGTACAGTTTTTCGACCCTGTAAGTCAGCTAGCTGGAACCATTGCAGAACTTCAAAACGCTCAGGCATCAGCAGAAAGAATTATAACTTTAATAGAAACTGAGCCAGATATATGGGATAAAAGTGATGTAATCGAGAAGTACGGAGACCTATTTAATGCAAAACAAGAAAACTGGGAAGAAATACAGGGAGATATTGAGTTTAAAGATGTATGTTTTTCCTATAAAAATGGAGAAAAGGTGTTTCAAAATTTTAATCTAAAGGTTAAAAAAGGAGATACCATAGCACTAGTTGGGGAAACAGGTTCTGGAAAAAGTACTTTAGTAAACTTACTTTGTAGATTTTATGAACCTAATAGTGGAGAAATATTAATTGATGGAAAAGACTATAGAGAAAGATCATTATTATGGCTTCAATCCAATATAGGATATGTGCTTCAAAGCCCACATTTGTTTAGTGGGACTATTAAAGACAATATCATTTATGGAAAGCTTAATGCGTCTCAGGAAGAAGTCGAAGCTGCTGCAAAGCTTGTAAATGCTCATAGTTTTATAACTAAACTAGAAAAAGGTTATGATACACAGGTTGGTGAAGGGGGAGGAAA
The DNA here is from genome assembly GCA_021779235.1 of Bacillota bacterium. GTDB lineage: Bacteria > Bacillota > Clostridia > Clostridiales > Clostridiaceae > Clostridium_AD. The sequence continues at coordinate 8,384 of JAJYBA010000050.1, read as the reverse complement.
TCTGTCCACAGGAGAGAAACAGCTTATCTCCTTTGCTAGAGCCATTGTAGCAAATCCAGCACTATTTGTTCTTGATGAAGCTACTTCTTCTATAGACACTGAAACAGAAAGAATGATCCAAGATGCCATAGAAAAAGTTCTCTCAGATAGAACCAGCTTCGTGGTTGCCCATAGACTTTCTACTATAGTATCTGCAGATAAGATTCTTGTTATAAGAAATGGAAAGATTACAGAATCAGGAACTCACAGAGAACTACTAAGAAGAAAAGGTTACTACTATAACTTATATACAAATCAATTACTAGAAGATAAGGAAATGGAAAGTAAAACGGTAGTTTCTTAAGATGGTGCCACCCACGTGTTAAGTGGCAAGTTTAGAATTATAAATGTGAATAGAAAATACAAGGGACTGTTAATAACTTATGTTAAAGTTGTTAACAGTCCCTAACTAATTTTAACCTTTAGCTAACTTTAACTTAACATCGATAAAGTATTATTAAATGGAAGAAGTTCTCTAATATTATCTAAAGGAGATGCATCCAATGAGTATAAACTTCAAAAATATTTCTATTCCCTTTAAAATTATTTCAATAGTAGCTGCAATCCTAGTTATCTTTATGGCTATGGAAAATGTAATTATATATAAAGTTACTTATAATAAAATGGTTACTACAAATAAACAAAATATGAAGTTAGTATCAAATGAGGTATATGAAAATTTTAAAAATTTAATAAAAATACAAATTAGTGATATTGAAAAGAACGCATTAAATGACGAGATCATTGGAATTGTAAAAGATAGAAATAGTACTTCTCGGGATGAATTTAAGACTACATATAAAGCTGAAATTGAAAAAACCACAAATAGATTAAGGACTTATGTCCAAAATAACAAAAATGATGAACATGTTTTTGTTACGGATAAAGATGGAGTAATTATAGTAGATAGTGAAAATGAATTTTTAAATAGTGATTTAAGCCAAAATGATTATACAAAAAAGGCTTTGAGTGGATCAACTTCTGTAAGTTCAGTATATATTTCCACTGTTAATTTCAAACCAATAGTTACATTTTTACAACCTATTAAGGATGAAAATAATAATGTAATAGGACTTACAGGGAAAAGTGTGTACACAGACTATTTTTCTCAAAGGTTTGATAATTTTAAGTTCTTAGAGGATGGATTTTTATTTGTAGTTGATAGTTCTCAAAACATAATCTACCATCCAGACAAGCATCTTATTAATAAAAAGCTAGACATCCCTGAATTAATTAGCATTACAAAAGATAATAAGAATTTTGAAAAAAGTGATATGAAGGAGCTTAGCTATAAGAAAGGTAAAGACACATTTAGTGCATTTTATATTAGTGTGCCAGAGTTAAAAAGTTTAGTAGTTCTTACTGTTAATGAAAATAATATTAAAAGTGCATCAAACTTATTAGGAAATCTTATACTACTTATGACTTTTATAATGCTTATAGTAATGGTACCTTTAAGTTACATATTTATAAGGAAGATTCTTAAACCAATGAATGTACTTGTGGAAAATACAGTGGAAATTTCGAAAGGAAATCTTGCTGTTGTTAATGAAATTAAAAGCAATGATGAAATTGGTAAACTCTCTATGAGTTTTAATACTATGACCGAGAATATTAAATCTTTAGTCTATGATGTAAAGAAGGTAACAGAAGGACTTTTAGATATTAGTAGGGTAACAGGTACTGCACAGCAAAATATAGTTTCTGGTATGGAGATAATTACAGAAAATACTCAGTTGGTATCTACGGACACTGATAAGCTAAATAATGTAATTAATTTAAGTGTGAGTTCCTTTGAAGCTATAACTAAAAAAGTTAAAAATATAAAAGAGCAATCTACAGATATGTATCTAAAGGCAGAAAATATTAAGAATATTAATAATACAAACCTTAGTACTGTAACCAGCTTAAAAGACATAAATAAGGAAAGTACTGATAAACTGAATGGAGTAAATACTTCTTTCAAGGAACTGTATACAGATATAATGGGTATAAAGGACATAGTAGAAGTTGTGAATAGCATATCTAAAAGGACGCATATATTGTCTTTAAATGCATCCATAGAAGCAGGTAGAGCAGGACAATATGGTGCTGGTTTTAGTGTGGTGGCTAAAGAGATTAGAAATTTATCAGAAGGTATAGTAGAGCAAATGTCTAAAATACAGGATATTGTTGGCAGTGTTAATAATAATATGTCCAAAACTGAAAACAGTATTGACGAAGTGAACAGGGCTTTTGATGAGCAGTATGGAGTTATAAATGACACCATTGGAAATTATCAAAAAGCATTAAATTCTACAGAGGACATTGTTTCTTCTATTGAAAATATAGATCTTAGCATCGAGACCTTAAATAATGAAAATAGTAGTGTTATAAATACATTTAAAGAAGTAAATACTATTTGCTTTAAATTCACAAATTCTGTAAATCAAATAAGCTCTGTAATTGAAAATCAATATATTGAAACGAAGAATATGGACAGCCTAATACAACAGCTAGAAAATTCCACTAATGAACTTAGAGAAAAAATGAATAAATTTAGTTTATAAATATAGGCCTTCAGCTAATGATTGAGATGAAGGCTTGTTTTATTTTATGGGAAATTATATAAGGGGTTTGAAAAATAGTTTGGCATTTTAAAGTTAAGATGGTAGAATGTTATTTGTTTACTTAAAACATAATTTTAGGATGTGATTGTTAATGGATTCAAAAAAGAAAAGCATAATTATTGCAATTATGGTAGCAATGTTCTTAGGTGCAGTAGAAGGAACAGTAGTAACGACTGCAATACCAACAATAGTAAAAGATTTGAATGGATTTGAATTGATAAGCTGGGTATTTTCTGCATATCTATTGACATCAGCCATATCAACTCCTATTTATGGCAAGCTTTCTGACCTATTTGGGAGAAAAAACACATTAACTGTTGGTATAATTATATTTTTAATAGGCAGTTCGTTATGTGGATTGTCTAGTAGCATGTACCAATTAATAGCCTTTAGAGCATTGCAAGGAATAGGGGCTGGAGCAATATTTACTATTACATATACTATTGTAGGCGATATATTTACCCTTGCTGAGAGAGGTAAGGTACAAGGGTGGCTTGGTACTGTATGGGGTATTGCAAGCCTTACAGGTCCATTTTTAGGTGGATTTTTAATCGACAGTCTCTCATGGCATTGGATTTTCTTTATAAATATACCTTTTGGAATATTATCTATAGTGCTTTTGCAAAAAAATCTTGATGAAAAATTTGAAAGAAAAAAACATAAAATTGATTATCTAGGTACTTTGCTTTTATCAACTGCGATAATTTCGGTATTATACGCAGTGTTAATTGGTGGAAAAACCGATAAATGGTATTCAATTTCAACCATTGCATTATTCCTTACTGCTGGAGCAATGATGTTGGTATTTTACTTTGTAGAAAAAAGGGCTGAGGAGCCAATTATTCCTTTTGAGATATTTACAAAAGCTAATATCATAATTAATATTATAAGCTTTTTTTCATCAGCGATTCTTATTGGTGCTGATGTTTATATGCCTATATATATGCAAAATGTATTAGGGTATAGTGCAACAGTGTCTGGACTAGCTATGGCGCCTATGTCAGTAGCTTGGCTCTTAGCTTCGGTATTTTTAGTTAAGCACATAGCTAAAAGAGGTGAAAAAACAGTTATAGGAGCTGCCCTAGTAATCTTACTTCTTAGTTGTGCATTACTGCTACTTTTAGGGGTAAAATCCTCATTGATTATGGTTGTTATTATAGTTTTTATAATGGGTTTTGGATTTGGTGGGGCATTTACCACACTAACAATTGTGGTTCAAGCTTCTGTTGATTATAGCAAAAGAGGAGCGGCAACCGCTTCAAATTCATTAGTGCGTACACTTGGTCAAACTATTGGAGTAAGTATTTTTGGAAGTATGTTTAATTTAAGCATAATAAAATATTTTAATAACATAGGTATAACTGGTATAAAACCAAATAGTATTTATTCAACAACAAGTACTGGATTAAACCTTTCTCTTCAGAATATAGAAGCTTCACTTAATTCTGGGCTTCATGTAATATTCATAGCACTTATTGTATTCTCAGTTATATCGCTACTTCTGTCAGTTACACTTTCTAGTGAATTAAAAGAATAGGTACCACCCACCTGGCAAGTGATGATAAACTTGCCACGTGGGTGCCACTTGACAATACGCATAAAAATGTAATAAAATAGCATTAGATAGATTTCGTTAAAATAAAAAAATGAGGTGCTTTATGAGCGTGTTAGTATCTAAATAGGTTAAATTTTATAATTAAATAAATCTTTGAAAGCGGGTATATTATACCTTTCTTTGTCACGGATTTATTTTGTAAAATCTATGAAGATACAATTCCACAAAGTACTGTTATAGTAAGAAGAGATAGTTTACTCTATCTTTTATGAAGTTACGTATTTTTAGCCGTGGTAGTATCCACGGCTTTTTATTTTATATATAAATAAGAATATTTGTAAAACAAGCAAATTATTGTGAGAATGCTAATGAAATCTATCTAGGGATTAGTATCTTCATATAAGATTAAGTTGAATATGAGGAGAGATAGGAATGAATATAAACACTTTAAACAAATTGCAATATAATGAGCTAAAGGAAATAGTGAAGTCTTATTGTGTAAGTGGACTTGGAAAAAACTTAATAGATAAGCTGGAGCCAAGCACAAGCTTAAAAGTTGTGGAGAGTAGGCTCAATGAAACTAGTGAGGGAAGGGTTTTATTAGATGCCGCTAATCACATTCCATTAGAGGGAATATTTAATATAAAGGGTATTATAGAGAATATTGAAAAGGGAGCAATAATAGAACCAGAAGAATTAACCACAATCTGTAACTTTTTAAGGGGCTGTAGAAAAATTAAAGAGTTTATGAAAGGAAAGGAGTTTTACGCTCCAACCTTAAGTAGCTATGGAAATTCAATTACAGATTTCAAATCTATAGAGGAAGAAATTGAGTTTTCTATAAGAGGCAGCTTAGTAGATTCAAATGCTAGTAAAGAACTTAAAAAAATCAGAAGATATATAGAAAATACAGAGTGTAAAATACAAGAGCAATTAGAGAAGTTTTTAAAAAGCACTAGTAACAAATCCTATATACAAGAGTTTTTTGTAAGCAAGAGAAATGGTAGATATACCATTCCTATAAAGGCAGCCTATAAAAATCAGGTTCCAGGGACAATTGTGGAAACTTCATCTAAAGGCTCCACGGTATTTATGGAGCCAAGCGTTATATCAAAAAATACGACGGAGCTGGTGGTATTAAAATCTGAGGAGGCAATAGAAGAATATAAAATACTATCTTATTTAACTGGATTAATATTTGATAATTCAAAGGAAATAAAAATTAATATAGAAGTAATAGCAGAGTATGATATGATTTTTGCTAAGGCTAAATATAGTAGAGCCATAGAAGGAATAAAGCCTAAGATTAATGATTATGGATATATAAACATTGTCCAGGGCAAGCATCCATTATTAAAAGGAAATATAGTACCCTTAGACTTTAACATCGGCATGAATTATAGAGCCTTAATAATAACTGGGCCTAATGCAGGAGGTAAAACTGTGGTGCTAAAAACCGTTGGACTATTGACACTCGCAGTACAATCAGGGTTTCACATTGAAGCTAAAATTGGCACCGAGATATCTGTGTTTGAGAGGATATTCGTAGATATTGGAGACGATCAAAGCATAGAAAATTCCTTAAGCACCTTTTCCTCACATGTAAAAAATTTAGCTGAGATAATTAATTATAGTACTAAATCTAGTTTAATATTGTGTGATGAGATAGGAAGTGGAACTGAGCCTAATGAGGGGGCTGGTCTTGCTATTGCAATATTAGAAGAGCTTTATCATAAAGGGTGTATCATTATGGCCACCACTCATTATGGGGAAATTAAAAACTTTTCTCAGAGACATGATGACTTTGAAAATGCAGCAATGCAATTTGAAAATAATACCTTGGAGCCCATGTATAAGCTAATTACAGGTAAATCAGGAGAGAGTAATGCTCTTTGGATTTCAAAGAAAATGGGTATAAAGGATTCTATTCTTGAAAAAGCGAAAAAGTATACGGAAGATAAGAATTACAATTTAGATTTAATAAGGGAGAGTAAGACTAAAAAGAAAAAAGATGATGAGGAGATACTTCAAAAGAAACCTTATAATTATAAAATAGGGGATAAAGTGTTTCTTATTGAGTATAATGATTTTGCCATTGTGTATAAGTCAGTAGACAGTTTTAATAATATAACAGTGTTATATAAAGAAGAATTCCTAGAAGTTAATGAAAAAAGACTAAAACTAGAGCTTAAAGCAGAGGATTTATATCCAGCGGATTATGATTTTAATATATTATTTGTAAACTATGAACAGCGAAAATTAGAAAGAGACATAGAGCGAGGTTCAAAGAAAGCATTAAAGAAGATTCAAAAGGAAATAAGGAGTAGTAAGGAAAACTAAAAAAATAAGGGGGAATTTATGTGGAGAAAGTATTAGTATTTATTTATGAGGAAATGGCTGATTTTGAGATAACTTTTGTTACTCACCTTTTAGGAGCAGATGCAGGGAAGGAAATAGTAACCATAGCCTATGAGGATAAACTAATAAAAAGCAAATCAGGTATTACTTATAAACCTTCAAGATTAATTAAGGATGTTTTAGAGGAAGAAGTGGAAGGTCTAATAATTCCAGGAGGATGGAATGGAGAAATAAGACCAGAACTTATTGAACTTATCCAAGGGCTAAATGTAAAAGGAAAATTATTAGGGGCTATTTGTGCAGGACCAAGATTCTTAGCAAAAGCAGGAGTTTTAGATAATGTAAAATATACTACCTCTATTGCTCAGTGGACTGAAAAGCATGTAGAACAATTTAAGGAGAATGATCCATTTCCTAGAGAAAATTTTGTTTTTCAAAGAGTTATAAGAGATGGAAATATTATAACAGCGCAAGGGGTAGCTTTTGTAGATTTTGCAATTGAAGTGTGTGATTGGTTTTCTTTATTTGATGACGAAGAAGATAAAAATAATTTCTCTAAAGATATAAGGGGAGTTTAGATTTAGGAATAATAGGGTGTCACCCACATAATAAGCGGGTGGTACTCTATTTTTTATGTGAGAAATCTGAGTTTCAAATCTTATAGAAAGTCAATCTAAAGAAGAGAAGTCTGAGATTCTTAAATATGCTATAGAAAAGAATAAATCCTTTTCTATAGCATTAAGTTAATGTAGTAAATTGTCGATAATTAAGAGAATTACTATAGAGGGGGAGACCGTTAATGAAAAAATTGCAAAAGAAAACAAAAGGATTGGCTATTAGGACGAAGCTCATCCTAGTGACAGGATTACTATTACTTATACCTGTACTTGCTTTAGGACTAATAAGTTATACAGTTGCCAAAAGGGAACTTGAAGAGAGTGGAAAAATCTTATTGAAAAATAGTGTAGAAATGACGTTGCAAGTAATTGATGGAAATCAAAAACTTGTAGATCAAGGAAAGTTAACTCTTGATGAAGCCCAAGAGAGGGTTAGAGAGTATATGTTAGGTAAAAAAAGTGCAGACGGAAAAAGACCTATTAACAAAAATCTGAGTCTCGGAAACAGCGGGTATTTATTGGCATACACCAAAGATGGTGTTGAAGCAGCCCATCCTAGTCTAGAAGGTAAGAATGTACTAGAGACTAAAGATAAGAAAGATGGTACTTATTTCGTTAAGGAACAAATTAAAGTAGCTAATAATGGTGGAGGATATTTGACTTATTGGTGGACTCTTCCTAATTCAGAGAAGGTTTCAAGCAAAATAACCTATCAAAAGACAGATCCTAATTGGGGTTGGGTTGTTAGCGCTGGAACCTATGTAAATGATTTTAACGTAGAATCAAATAAGATTTTTAATACTATGCTTATTGTACTTTTGGTAGTTATTGTTTTAGGTTCAGCAGTGATTATACTATTTGCAGAGCATATATCTTCTCCAATTAAAAAAATTGGTGAAGCTGTGGATGTTGTAGCTTCAGGTAATTTAAACATTCCAGATTTGAATATAAAAAATAGAGATGAAATTGGCAAGTTGAATGAATCCTTTAATACAATGGTTAAGAATGTACATGAATTAATAAGTTCAGTAAAAAATTCAGCTACTGTCGTATTTAACTCTTCACAGGTGTTAGATAACATTGTTGATGAAAACACAGCTTCTATTAATGAAGTAGCAGCTTCTGTTGAAGAGATTGCAAAAGGTTCAAGCGAGCAAGCGAAGGAAACTGAAAATGGAGTGAATCGAGTTAAGAGCTTATCAGAGA
>JAJYBA010000049.1 GCA_021779235.1 Bacillota bacterium | reverse complement strand
TATTTATAAATATATTTTTCAAGTATGTCATAGTTATAGCCTCAACAATTATGTTAACTACTGATTGGGTTTTAAAGAAATCCCTTAGTGTAATGAATGTTTTAAATAATGGAATAGATGTTGTACTAGGTAATATTTTAGATGTGATTATAAAAATAGTAGGGCCTATTGTAGAAATTATAGTAAATATCTTGAATAAATTATTTATGAAAGCTGGCATGTCGCTAAGATTAGGTGATTTTACAAAGGCTTTAAATTATGATAAGAAAGAAAAAATTTTGGCAAGTAGTAGAGGTACTGCAACTGATAATATAATCTGGAAGACTACACTAAAGATTATCATTTTAGTGATTATTATTTTATTTATTGTTGATGTAGTAAAAAAAATGAAGTTTATGAGAATTAAAGATGAACAGTATACAGAAGAAAAAGAAAAAATAAATAACAATAGTAAAGATCAAAAGGAACATAAGCATAAAAATAATATATCAACCATATTAAAGAAAGTATTTAGAATGAATAATACTATAAAGGAAAAGATTTTAAATATTTATAGGGATTTTGAAAAAACCACTAAAAAAGCAGAGATTTATAAGTCATCTATGACAGCTACTCAATTAAAAAACACAACCAAGGCAAACATAGAGAATGATAACTATCTTGATGAAATGACGGATATATATAACGAAGTAAAATTTTCAAACTATGAGCCTGGAGAAAATCAGCTAGATTTAGTGAAAAAAGCTTTTGATAATGTGAAAAAACAGTTATAGTCATCATGGTTCGGCATATAGGAGGTTCTGATAGTAGAGAATTCGTTAACAGACTCTAAGTTTATTCCATTACAAATTTCCATAAGCGGCAGATAATCAATACTAAAGTAGTATGAAATTTATCCGAAGTGACTTGCAATAAGAAACGACCAGATTATTGAAATTTGATTTAGAAATTCTTCTTTTGTGAATGTAAAATTCTCGTGAGCCTGCCAGGAGGGCAGGCTAGCGAACTTGAGGCAGGACGCCGAATGTGAGCGCTAGAGAATTTTACATGAACAAAAGACTAGAATTTCTTAATCGAATTTCCTATTTGGAGTTCGGTTGCAAGGCACGCAGGAGGAATTTCATACTCTTTTTATGCACTATTTTTATTCTATTTCCGCGATAAAGTCTTCCCAAGCTGCATAAAGATTTTCAAGTTCTTTTTCAATATTTGAAATTTGCTTATTTACGTCGTAACTTCTATTTGGATTAGAATAAACTTCTTCTAAACAAAGTTCGTTATGCAATTTTTCTAATTCTTGTTCAGTAGAAGCAATTTTATCTTCTAGAGCTTTTAGATCTATTTTCTTTTGTTTTTCTAATTTCTCTTGATCTCTTTTCTTCTTTTTATCAAGATTAATTTGAGTTTTTGACATACCTACCTGCTCTTCTTCTATTTGAAACCTTAGAGGGTTTCTCTTTTTTTCTACATAATAATTATAATTACCTAAATACTCTTTAAGGCCATCTTGGTTTAATTCAAGTATTTTAGTAATTACTTTGTTTAAAAAATATCTATCGTGAGATATTACAATAACGGTACCGTCATATCCTAGTATTGAATCTTCTAAAGCTTCACGAGACATAATATCTAAGTGATTTGTTGGTTCATCCAATAATAAAAAGTTGGATTTGGATAGCATGATTTTTAGTAGATTAATCCTACATCTTTCACCACCGCTCAATGTGGATATTTTTTTAAATACATCTTCTCCTATGAATAAAAATGCAGCCAATGCGGTACGTAACTCTGTGGTGGTAAGTTTAGGAAATTCATCCCAAACCTCATCTATTATAGTTTTTTCAGGATTTAAATTTGATTGTTCTTGGTCATAATATCCTACAAAAATATTTTTACCTAATATTTTTATACCTGTATCACTTGGAATTTTATCCATTATAATCCTAAAAAGAGTGGTTTTACCTCGTCCATTTTCACCGATAAGAGCAATTTTTTCAGATCTTTTTATATCTAAGTTTAAATTTTCGAACAAAAGATTGTCTCCAAATCGCTTTGATAAATTTTCTGCGTGAAGAACGTCATTCCCACTTTTAATTTCTGTTTCAAATTTAATCTTAGTTGCTCTAGGATCCTTATCAGGAGAATCAATTCGCTCCATTTTGTCCAAAGACTTTTGTCTGCTTTCAGCAGCTCTTACACTTTTCTCCCTATTAAAGGATTTATATTTAGTTATAATTTCTTCTTGTCTTTTAATTTCAGCCTGTTGCAAATTGAATGCTTTTAATTGAACTTCATAACTTTTTTTCTTTAAGTCAATGAAATTTGTATAGTTTCCATTATAACAATCTACATGACCATTAAGAAGTTCAAAAGTTTTATTGGTAATAGCATCTAAAAAGAATCTATCATGGGAGATTATAAACATAGTCCCTTTATAGGATTTTAAATAATCTTCTAGCCATTCTATAGCATCTAAGTCTAGATGATTAGTAGGTTCGTCTAATAAAAGTATATCAGGATTTTTAAGTAATAATTTGCATAGTGCAACTCTAGTTTTTTGTCCCCCACTTAATATGCTAATAGGTTTATTATAATCTTCTTCCATAAAGCCAAGACCTTTGAGAATTCTACTAATTTCAGCTTTATATGTGTATCCTCCTCTGTTATTGTAAAGTTCAGAGGTTAATGTATATTCTTTTATTATTCTATTATGATAATCTTCTTTGGAAGCATCATAAGGTTCATTCATTTTTGTTTCCAAATCTTTAAGGCTTTTTTCTAGGGCTAATAGGTTATCAAATACTAAAAGTGTTTCTTCGTATATAGTACTATTAGAATTTAATGCTAGATTTTGAGATAGATAACCAATTTTTTTGTTTTTATCTATAAATAGCTCACCATTATCATAATCGAGTTGTGATGTGAGTATTTTAAAGAGTGTAGATTTACCTGCTCCATTAGCTCCAATAAAACCGATTTTTTCACCTTCATTTATACTAAAAGTTATTTTGTCTAAAATAACATCTATACCATAACTTTTGTGAATATCCTTGCAACTTAAAACTATCATTTTTTTCACCTTCCCTTGCAGTATAAAGCTGAAAGTATAATGTTACTTTAAATATCTATGCTTTCCGCTATTAAAAAAATGGCAAATAATATTTATAGATTAAAAATAAAGACCATTTCTTTATTATTGTACTATTTATATTTAAATTTTTGTAGTGAAAAATAAATATATATAGCATTAATTAATAATAATAGCATATAAAAGGAGTAAAATAGTGAAAATTTCATAATAATCATTAAATTTGTTGTAAAAAGTAGTGTTAACTTATAATAATGTGGTAAAATAAATATTATGAAAGTTAAGATGTTGACAGAGGGGTGTAAATTGTGGAAAGAAAAAAAAATATATCAATGGCAGTTATTAAAAGATTGCCTAAATACCATAGATATTTGAGAGAACTTTTAAGAAATGACGTGGATAGAATATCTTCCAAGGAATTAAGTGAGAGAATTGGGTTTACAGCATCTCAAATTAGACAAGACTTAAACTGTTTCGGAGATTTTGGACAACAAGGATATGGATATAACGTTAAAGAATTATTAAATGAACTAAGTGGGATACTCGGACTATCAAAAGAATATAATATGGTAATAATAGGTGCAGGAAATATAGGGCAAGCTATTGCAAATTATACTAATTTTGAAAAATTAGCCTTTAACTTAGTAGGTATTTTTGACGTTAATCCAAAGCTTATAGGACTAAAAATTAGAGATGTTGAAGTAAAAGATATTGACGAACTAGTTACATTCCTTAAAGCTACACCAGTTGACATTGGCGTAATCTGTGTGTCATCAAATAGTGCTCAAATAGTTAGTGACATGATGGTGACAAATGGTGTTAAAGGTATATGGAATTTTGCACCTGTGGATTTAGAGGTGCCTGAAGAAATAATTGTGGAAAATGTTCATTTAAGTGAAAGTTTGCTAACGCTTAGTTGTTTAATGAATGACAGGACATATTCATAAAATTAATAAGGCTCACTGAGCTTATTTTAAAACTTGAAAAACCTCTTCATTTTAATAAAAGGTAATTTTTATTAAAATGAAGAGGTAATTTTTATTGAAATTAGTACAGTAAAGAGGTATAATGTAGATTGAAGCGAAGGGTTTCAATTATTTTTTTAGGTAAGTTTGTTATATTATTAACGAAAATTCAGTGGGTGAACAAATTCAGAGGGAGTGGATTATTGTGGAATTTAAAAATATTGTTCTTCAAAAGGAAGACAAGATTGCAATTGTTACAATCAATAGGCCAAAAGCTCTAAATGCATTAAACTCAGAAACATTAATAGAGCTAGATTTAGCAATCGACGAAATTTCTAAAGATGATGAAATCTATGCATTAATTTTAACAGGTGAAGGTAAAGCTTTCGTGGCAGGGGCTGACATTACCGAAATGAAAGATCTTGATGTGATGGGTGGCAGAAAATTTGGTATTTTAGGGAATAAAATTTTTAGAAAATTAGAAACTCTAGAAAAGCCAGTTATAGCTGCTGTAAATGGTTTTGCGTTAGGTGGAGGATGTGAGCTTTCTATGGCTTGTGATATTAGAATAGCTTCATCAAGAGCTAAATTTGGTCAACCTGAAGTAGGCCTTGGAATAACACCTGGTTTTGGAGGAACTCAAAGATTAGCTAGACTTATAGGTACAGGTATGGCTAAACAATTAATATATACTGGAGATATTATTAATGCAGAGGAAGCCTTGAGGATAGGACTTGTTAACAAGGTAGTAGAGCCTGAGCAATTACTTGAAGAAGTAAAGTTATTAGCTAAAAAAATTGTAAATAATGCACCTATAGCTGTTAAGTTGTCAAAGACGGCAATTAATAGGGGGATGCAGATGGATATAGATACAGCTTTAATGTATGAAGCTGAAGTTTTTGGAGAGTGTTTTTCAACGGTGGATCAAAAAAATGGAATGCTTGCATTTATTGAAAAAACAGAAAAATCCTTTCAAAATAAGTAGTTGAAATAATTTTAAATTAGTAGGATCACAAGGAGGAATGGGTAATGAATTTTGCATTGACAAAGGAACAAGAATTTGTAAGACAAATGGTAAAAGAATTTGCAGAGAACGAGGTTAAACCTTTAGCTGCTGAAATAGATCAAACAGAAAGATTTCCTACAGAAACTGTAGAAAAAATGGCTAGGTACCATATGCTTGGTATTCCCGTTGCGACTGAATTTGGTGGAGCGGGCGGAGATAATTTATCTTACGCTATTGCTGTTGAGGAATTATCAAAAGTATGTGGAACTACAGGAGTTATAGTTTCTGCTCATACTTCATTATGTGCGTCTCCAATAGATATGTTTGGTACAGTAGAGCAAAAGAACAAATATTTAGTTCCGCTTGCAAAAGGCGAAAAATTAGGTGCTTTCGGATTAACTGAGCCTAATGCAGGAACAGATGCTGCAGGACAACAAACTACAGCTGTTTTAGATGGGGACAACTATATATTAAATGGTTCAAAAATTTTCATCACTAATGGTGGAGTTGCAGATATATTTATAGTCTTTGCTATGACTGATAAAAGTGTAGGAACAAGAGGGATCACTGCTTTCATAGTTGAAAAAGGCTTTGAAGGATTCTCAATTGGTAAACATGAAGACAAATTAGGAATAAGAGCATCTTCAACTACTGAACTTGTATTTGAAAACTGCATAGTTCCAAAAGAAAACTTACTTGGAAAAGTAGGTAAAGGCTTTAGCATAGCAATGAAAACTCTTGACGGAGGAAGAATTGGTATAGCGGCTCAAGCTCTAGGACTTGCAGAAGGGGCTTTAGAAGAAGCTGCTAAATACATGAAGGAAAGAAAGCAATTTGGGAAACCACTTTCAGCATTCCAAGGTTTACAATGGATGATGGCTGAAATGGATGTTAAGGTTGAAGCTGCTAAAATGTTAGTTTATAAGGCTGCATGGAATAAGGACAATGGTCTACCATACAGTGTAGAAGCTGCTAGAGCAAAATTATACGCTTCAGAAGTAGCTATGGAAGTTACAACTAAAGCCGTTCAAATCTTCGGAGGATATGGATATACGAAAGAATACCCAGTAGAAAGAATGATGAGAGATGCTAAAATAACTGAGATCTATGAAGGAACTTCACAAGTTCAAAAGATGGTTATTGCTGCAAACTTATTAAAGTAGGAGGAGATTAAGAGTGAATATAGTTGTATGTTTAAAACAAGTTCCAGATACAAACGAAGTTAAAATAGATCCAAAGACAGGAACACTTATAAGAGAAGGCGTTCCATCAATTATAAATCCAGATGATAAAAATGCTTTAGAAGAAGCTTTAAGATTAAAAGATCAACATGGTGCACATGTAACAATAATAAGCATGGGACCTCCACAAGCAGAAAAAGCTTTGAGAGAAGCTTTAGCTATGGGAGCTGATGAAGCCATCTTAATTTCTGACAGAGCCTTTGGAGGATCTGATACATTAGCTACTTCAAACGCGTTAGCAGCAACTTTAAGAAAATTGGACTATGACATCATTTTTGCAGGAAGACAAGCTATTGATGGGGATACAGCACAAGTTGGACCAGAAATAGCAGAACATTTAAACCTTGCGCAAATCACATATGTTGAAAAAGTTGAAATAATTGAAGGTGGATTAAAAGTTAGAAGAGCTTGGGAAGATGGATATGAAGACATCGCAGTTAAGACTCCTGTTCTTTTAACGGCTATAAAAGAGTTAAATGAACCAAGATACATGAACATAAAGAATATTTTTGATATGTACCAAAATAAAGAAGTTAAAGTTTGGAATGCGGACTATATTGAAGCGGACAAAACTCTTCTTGGTCTAAAAGGCTCACCAACA
Organism: Bacillota bacterium; assembly: GCA_021779235.1. GTDB lineage: Bacteria > Bacillota > Clostridia > Clostridiales > Clostridiaceae > Clostridium_AD. The sequence continues at coordinate 3,127 of JAJYBA010000049.1, read as the reverse complement.
AAGGTTAAAAAGTCTATGACTAAAGAAGCTAAAGGACAAGGCGAATTAGTGCAATTACCTGCAAAAGAAGCAGCTGAATATGTAGTTTCAAAATTAAAACAAAACCACTTTATTTAAGATGTAGGAGGGATTTAACATGAATATAGCAGATTATAAAGGCGTATGGGTCTTTGCTGAGCAAAGAGACGGAGAACTTCAAAAAATTTCACTTGAACTTTTAGGTAAGGGAAGAGAAATAGCAGATAAATTAGGAGTAGAATTAACAGCTCTACTACTTGGAGATAAAACAGATGCTATGGCAGCTGAACTAGTGGCGCATGGAGCAGATAAAGTGTTAATCGCTGAGCATCCATTATTAGGTCACTTTACAACTGATGGATATACAAAAGTTATATGTGATTTAGCAAACGCTAGAAAGCCTGAAATAATCTTCATAGGAGCTAGTTACCTAGGAAGAGATTTAGGACCAAGAGTAGCAGCAAGACTTTCAACAGGTCTTACAGCTGATTGTACTTCATTAGATATAGATGTAGAAAATAACAATAATCTTATGATGACAAGACCAGCATTTGGAGGAAACTTAATGGCTACAATCGTTTGTGGTGATCATAGACCACAAATGGCTACTATAAGACCAGGAGTTTTTGAAAAATTAACTAGAGATGAAAATAGAAAATGTGAGATTGAAAAAGCTAATATAAGCCTAACAGAAGCAGATATCAGAACTAAAACTTTAGAAGTTGTAAAAATAGTTGCAGATATAGCAGATATAGCAGAAGCTAACTTCATCGTATCTGGTGGTCGTGGGATTGGATGTAAAGAAAACTTCGCACTATTAGAAGAACTAGCAACTAGTCTAGGTGGAGTTGTTGGGGGATCAAGAGCGGCAGTTGAGAACGGCTGGGTAGATAAAGCGGTTCAAGTAGGTCAAACAGGAAAAACTGTTAGACCAAATGTATACATAGCTTGTGGTATTTCAGGAGCAATTCAGCATCTAGCTGGTATGCAAGATTCCGACTATATAATAGCTATAAACAAAGATGCAGATGCACCTATCATGAAAGCTGCTGATGTAGCAATAGCTGGAGATTTCATGAAAATTATTCCGGAAATGGTAGCTCAGATTAAAGAGATAAAAAATAAATAATTTAATTGAATTGAACTTACTCTAATGCTAAAATTTAGTAATGGAGTAAGTTTTAAAAACATTTACTACCTTTGTTTTAATAAAATTTGAGGAGTGTGTTATTATGGAAAAGATTTTTGTACTTGGAGCTGGAACTATGGGAGCTGGTATTGTACAAGCATTTGCAGCTAAGGGATATGAAGTAATATTAAGAGATATTAAAGATGAGTTTGTAGATAGAGGACTTGCGGGAATCAAAAAAAATCTAGAAAGATTAGTTAGCAAGGAAAAAATGACAGAAGAGCAAATGGAAGAAATACTTTCAAGAATCACAGGAACTACTGATATGAATTTAGCAGAGGACTGTGATTTAGTAGTTGAAGCTGCTGTAGAAAACATGGAAATTAAGAAACAAATTTTTGCAGAGCTAGATACGATCTGTAAACCAGAAACAATTTTATCATCAAATACATCTTCACTTTCTATAACAGAAGTAGGAGCGGCTACAAAGAGACCTGATAAGGTTATAGGAATGCATTTCTTTAATCCTGCTCCAGTTATGAAGCTTGTAGAGCTTATTCGTGGAATGGCTACTTCAGAAGAAACTTTCAATAAGGTAAAAGAAGTATCTTTAGCTATTGGTAAAGACCCTGTAGAAGTTGCAGAAGCACCAGGCTTTGTAGTAAATAGAATATTAGTACCAATGATCAATGAAGCAGTAGGAATACTTGCTGAAGGAATTGCATCAGCAGCAGATATTGATAAAGCAATGATGCTAGGAGCTAATCACCCAATGGGACCATTAGCGCTTGGAGATCTTATAGGTCTTGATGTATGTCTTGCTATTATGGATGTTTTATATAAAGAAACTGGAGACTCTAAGTACAGAGCTCATAGTCTTTTAAGAAAATATGTTAGAGGTGGATTCTTAGGAAGAAAAACTAAAAAAGGATTCCATGACTATTCAAAATAACATATAAATAGTGAATTTAGAGAGCATTATAACTTTTAGAGGGTTATAATGCTCTTGTTTTTGTATAAAGTGGAGAGTAATTATTAAGCACCCCCATGAAAGTTCGGCATATAGGATGCTAAACAATTAATAATTGTTTAGTGCCTATGAGGAATGCAGAAGGGCTGATAGAAGAGCATTCGTTAACAGACTCTAAGTTTATTCCATGAAAAATTTCCTAACCTCTGGGTATTCCTTAGGGGGACATAACAATTCTCAATTGTTATGCTCATATATTCGACGTCCTGTCTCAAGTATGCTAGCAGGCCTTCCTAGCCTGCTTACGGAAATTTTTCATTACATAAACTAAGATTCTGTAAAACTCATTATATGCTATCTGTCTCACTCCTACATGCTCTCACCTTCATGATTTTAAATTATTCTCATAAATACAATACCTTTTGCATTTGAAAAGTACTTAACGATACTCACAAGATATGATTAGGAATAGTATTAATATGTGAAAAAATTGAGTTATAAAAAATTTTACTTTCAGCTATCGATTAAACATCTGTTTTTCTTCATGCATTTGTAAATGAAATAAATTAAGAATTACTAAGGCTTGTTCAAATATATTGCACTCAATACATACTTTTGTTAGGAGAATATAAGAAAAAAGACTTTGTTTTGAAAATGAATATTGTTTTGAAGATATCAAAATTGAAGGATACTACTTTGCAAATTGTGCAACTATTCTTCTGAAATAGAGTTAAGTTAATAATGAATAAGTCAATATACATAAAATTTAAAAAATGGTACAATATATTTAAATTATTGTAACAAATTATGGTAATAAAGAGATATATAAATCTGAAACGAGAGCACTTCCGGAGAGAGATAGTGATGAATATATTACAGAAAGAGCATTGTAAAAATGTAGGGAATATACAAAGTTCATTTGATAAATTAATGAGGAAATAATTAAAGAGGTCAACTATGAATTCAGCTAGAGTTGTAGTACCTAACACCAATGTTAGGAATCCGTATGT
>JAJYBA010000048.1 GCA_021779235.1 Bacillota bacterium | reverse complement strand
AGCAAGCAATGGGCAACTTTCAGTGTCAGAGGATAGTGATATTGAAGGATTAAAAAAATTAGCAAGAGTAATTAAGGATAATGGATCAAAGGCTGTTATGCAAATTAATCATGCTGGAGGAGCAGCTGATAGAGCGGTTACAGGAACTAATCCTGTAGGGCCATCGGCAGTACCTAATCCTCGTTTTAAAGAAAAAGAAGTACCACATGAACTTTCTAAAGAGCAGATAAAAGAAATTATTAAAGCTTTTGCTAAGGCAGCACGACTTGTTAAAGAAGCTGGCTTTGATGGAGTGGAAATACATTCAGCTCATGGATATTTATTAAACCAATTTTTCTCACCTCTTTCAAATAAAAGAACTGATGAATATGGTGGAGATGTGAACAGTCGTATCCGTATTCACCTAGAAGTAATTAAAGCAGTAAAAGAAGCTGTTGGAGAGGACTTCCCAATACTTTTAAGATTAGGTGCAGCAGATTATATAGAAGGTGGAACAGTTATAGAAGATAGTGTAATTGCAGCTAAGGAATTTGAAAAGGCAGGGGTTCACATTCTTGATATATCTGGTGGGTTCCTTGGATATGTAATGCCAAATTCAACAGAGCAAGGATATTTTTGGCCTTTAACAGATGCTATTAAAAAGGCTGTATCTATACCAGTAATTTTAACTGGTGGAATTACTGAAGCACATGCTGCTGAAAGATTACTTGCTGAAGAGAAAACAGACCTTATTGGAGTTGGAAGAGCTATATTTAAGGATTCTAAATGGGCACAAAGAGCTATAGAAAGCCTTAAGTAATATATAAATTACCTTTAAAAAACAATATTAATAATAATAAAAGAGCCTAAACGCAAAGTTTAGGCTCTTAAAATTTTTCTTTCAATAAACGTAAAAAAATTAACTCAGAACACGAAATAATTAACAATTAATAAATAATGCGAATTTTTAAGAGTAAGAGAACTGTAATATAATAAGATTTTCAAAGAAGTTAAGTTGAGAGAAATAAAAAATGTTTCACCTGGATATGAGTTTTATGGGGTGAAGAGGTCTCTTGAATAAATCTTTATGGTTTTTTGTGCAAATAGATATAACTTTTTAAAAAATAGTATCGTATAAGGAAATATAAGAGATTAAAACACAAAAAACACAAAGTAAAAGGAGAGATATTATGAAGAAGATTATTATTTTTACAGTGCTCAGTATAATGGCAACGATGCTACTTGTTGGGTGCAAAGGTAAAGAAACAAGTGAGGTAAATCCAAAACCTCCAGTATCAAGTGCCAAATTAATGGCTCCAACAGTTGTTGGGGAGGTATTAGAGGTAAAGGAATCAGGTACAAAAATTTTAGTTAACTCTATTTCAGATAACACAAAAGGAAAAATTTGGGTAAGTATAAATGATAAAACTAATTTTTTTGAAAACATTAGTGAGGGAACTTCCATTCCTTATCACAATGTAAGTCGTGAATTTCTTCCTGGTAATCATGTTGAAATTTATATAGAGGGTGCGATAATGGAATCTAGTCCTATGCAAGGAACAGCTTCATCGGTTTATGTTAATGAAGTTAAAAAATAATATATAAGAAGGAAGTAGTAAAAAATTCATAAGTTTGGTAACAAAAAGGTTTCTATAGAATTATAGGGACTTTTTTTATTGTAAAAAAGTGAGGAGTTATAAATAAGCATAAAAATAAAGCTTAAGGAATAGTATTTTAAAGGCAAAACAAAACAAAAATGATTCATTAACTTTTTACCACATTGTTTAGGCATAAACAGTTACCTATGAAAACGTTATAAGAAGAGTATTCAAAGCGTATATATAAATATAAACAAAACAACAATTACAAAACAAATAAAATAATTACCACTTATGATGTGTTAAAACATTACTTGCTCAGGTGAAATGTGGATAAAAAATTGTTATTTATAGGTACTATTTCGAAAAAAATGTTATTGGGGGAATGTGAATGCTAATCGATAAAGAATTAATCATATTGGATATTGAAGCAAAATCTAAAATTGATGTAATTAGGATTATGACAACAATTGCTTTGGAAGCAGGTAAAATATCATCCTTAAATGGATTTATAGAAGATGTACTTGTAAGGGAAAAAGACTATTCTACAGGAATTGGGGAAGGAATTGCCATTCCACATGCTAAAAGTAAAAATGTAAAGGAGGCTATGGTGTTATTTGGAAAATTGAAAGAAAAAGTTGATTGGAACTCAATTGATGGAAATCCTGTAGAAGTTATATTTTTATTTGGAGTTCCAGAAGAAAATGTAAATAATTTGCACTTAAAGCTATTATCTAAATTATCAAGAAAATTAATGGATGAAGACTTCGTAAAATTACTAAAAGCATCAAAGTCAGAGGATGAGATTTTTGAAGTACTAAAAGATATAGGTGAATCAAATTAATTAAAGGGGGAAATTATTAATGAAAGAAGAATTAAAAAGAATTAGAGAACATTTAATGACAGGCGTATCACACATGATTCCAATAGTTGTTATCGGCGGTATATTTATAGCTTTTGCTATTGCACTAAGCGGTATTACACCAGGTAAGGGTGCAGTTGTTACACAACCATTTTTAAAAGCAATACTAGATATAGGTGCAGCATCCTTCTCAATGATGGTTCCAGTACTTGCAGGCTTTATTGCATATTCTATAGCTGATAGACCAGGTCTTGCTCCAGGACTTGTTGGTGGTGTTCTTGCAACTAACTTGAAAGCAGGATTTCTTGGCGGAATTGTTGCTGGATTTATAGCTGGATATATAGCAAGATGGGTTAAGAGTTGGAAAGTTCCAAAAGCAATCAAACCACTTATGCCTATATTTATAATCCCAATAATATCTGGACTAGTAGTTGGCTTAATAATGATTTTTGTAATTGGTACTCCTATAGCTAATTTAATGGCTTCAATGACAAATGGATTAACAACTATGAACTCAGGTAGTGCTGTTGTACTTGCTTTAGTAATGGGGGCAATGATTGCCTTCGATATGGGTGGTCCAGTTAATAAGGTTGCATTCTTGTTTGCTTCTGGATTAATTGGTAGTGGTATTTACACAGTTATGGGTCCAGTTGCCGTTGCAATTTGTATTCCTCCACTTGGTATGGGAGTTGCTACATTGCTTGCTCCTAAGAAATATACTCATTCAGAAAAAGATGCTGGCACTGCAGCTTTAGCAATGGGGCTTATTGGTATAACAGAAGGAGCAATTCCTTTTGCGGCTGGTGACCCAATTAGAGTTATTCCTTCAATAATGGTTGGTTCAGCTGTAGGTGCAGCAATTGCAGCAATAGGTAAAGTTGGCGATCATGCTCCACATGGCGGACCAATAGTACTTCCTGTAGTTGATAGTAGAATAATGTTTATTGTTGCTGTACTTGTAGGAATTGCGATAACAGCCATAATGGTTAATGCTCTAAAGAAAAATGTTCCTGAGGAACTAATGGAAGAAGAATAAGAAGTAAGCTGATACTCATCCTATATAGCTAATTTAGTTATATAGGATGAGATTATTTAATAAAATAATAATAAATATAGATAAAGGGAGAGATTTGTATGAATATAGTAGCAGTAACAGCATGTCCAACTGGAATAGCACATACCTATATGGCTGCAGAAGCCTTAGAAAAAGCAGCTAAAAAATTAGGGCATAAAATTAAAGTGGAAACTCAGGGAGCTATAGGTATAGAAAATAAAATTTCTAAAGCAGAAGTTGCTGCAGCAGATTTGGTAATATTTGCAGTGGATGTATCAGTTAAAGAAGAAAGTAGATTTAAAGGGAAACCAACATTTAAAATTGAAGCTCAGAAAGCAATAAAAAATGCCACTGCTGTAGTAACAGAAGCATTAAAATTAGTAGAGTAAATATTGTACTTGAAAATAGTGGTAAGTAAAATAATAATGCAAATTAAAGAGTATGGAGAAAAACTCCATGCTTTTGTGCGTTTTAAAATTGTTGCCTTTAAGTAAATTTAGTAACAAAGGGGGGAAGATAGATATGAGTAGGATTTTCAATATAGTTGATTTATTAGTTAATAACAAAGAGAGTATGACTATAAATAGTATTGCTGAAAGATTAAATGTTTCTAATAAAACCATTAGAAATGACCTTATAGAGGTAAATAAATTTATTCAGCAAGCAGGTTTAGTTATGATAAAAAAACCTGGAGTGGGAATAAAAATTGAAGGCCAAGAGGACAAAGTATTAAAGCTGATGAATGAAATTCAAAGTTCATTAAATAAGTTTCAAGATTTTTCTCCGGAAGCAAGAAAAAATTATATTTTAAAGAGACTATTTATGAGTTACAAAAGCTTAACTATGCAAGAACTAGGAGATGAATTATATGTAAGTCGAGTAACTATTTATAAGGATTTAAATGATGTTGAAAAATGGTTAAGCAATTATAATTTGGCTTTGTTAAAAAAACCAAACTATGGCATTGAGGTTGTTGGTGCTGAAGAAGATTGGAGAAATGCTATTTCAAGCTTAATAGTATATGACAAGGCTGAAGATGAATTAAAGGAATTGTTATATGTTGATTATGGTGGAAAAATTGATTATAAAACTATTACAAAATTAAAAGAACTAATAAATCTTGATTATAGCCTTATAGAAAAAATTGTTTTAGAAGCAGAAAAAGAACTAGGAATAAGGTTCTCAGATGAAGCTTATTTAAGTTTAGTAATGCATATTGCTATATCTATTAAAAGATTAAGGGGTGAAAAAAATATACAGCTATCTCAGGAAACAATTTCTAATCTACAATTAAAAAATGAATATCCTATTGCAAAGGAGATAGCCATAAAAATTGGGGAAGCCTTTCAAGTAGAGCTACCAGAATCAGAAGTTGGGTATATTCTTTTGCATATCTTGGGAACTAAAATGCAAGAAAAAACATCAAGTGAAATGGATTTAAATTTAGAGTTTCAGGCCGATAATCAACAAGCAGTTATTATGTCTAGAGAAATTATAAGTATAGCTGAGAGAGTATTAAATATAAAACTCAGTGAAGATATCCAATTGTTAAATGGATTAATTCTTCATTTAAGGCCTACAATTAATAGACTGAAGTACGGATTAACGCTGCGAAATCCAATAATAAATGAAATAAAAGAAAGTTATCCCGAAATGTTTGGTGTCGCATGGATGACTAGCGTGGTGTTTGAAAAATATTTAGGAATAAAAATTCAAGAAGAAGAGATTGGATATATTGCTCTTCATATTGGCGCTTCAGTGGAACGTAATAGAAATTTAATTAGAGTGTTAGTAGTCTGTGCTAGTGGTATAGGTACCTCTCAACTTTTGGCAGCAAGATTAAGAAAGGGTTTTAGGCAACTAGAAATTATGGATATCATTTCCTTCATAGCTCTTGAAGAGAAACCTTTAGTGGATATCGATATTATAATATCCACAGTTCCAATAAAAGCTAATAAGCCAGTGTTGAATATTAGTCCCATTCTTACACAAAATGATATTAAAAGGTTAGAAAAATTTATAGATAGTTTTGGGAAGCCTAGTAATGAACAAAATTATCTAGGAGAAATATTTGATGAAGATTTATTTTTTTTAAATAAACAGATTTTTAATAAAGAAGATGCAATAACCTTTCTTTGCAAAGAACTAATAAAAAGAGATATAGTTGAGGAACCCTACTTGTCTAGCGTGTTAGAAAGGGAAAAATTAGCATCAACAGAAGTAGGTAGCGGAGTTTCAATTCCACACGGTGAACCCAAATTTGTAAGAAATACTAGATTCTCATTATTGACACTGAAGGAGCCAATAATTTGGGGTGAAGAAAAAGTAAATATTATTTTTATGGTGTGTATTTCACCTAAAGATTTAGCTAAAGCAAGGCAAATAGTTACATATATTAATGAATTCTTAGAATCAGAAGAATTATTAGGAAAAATATTGAGTATCAGAAATAGTTATGAAATAAAACAAACTTTATTGAATTTAATATTTTAGCCATGAAAAGCATAACTTTTTCATATTCCATGAATAATCCAGGTAAATGTATTATGAAATTGTAAGTAATATGTTATAGTGTATATAGGCATAGGTTTTGAATATTAGAAGAAATAAATATATTATGGAGAAAATTGAGAGCTCTATAATTAATAATTATAAGATATGTCCAGGAGGAGCAAGATGTTTAGTCCAATAAAAAATACAAAAGTTTATGAACAAGTAATAGATCAAATAAAAGAAATGATAAATGAAGGTACTCTTAAAAAAGGAGATAAACTTCCTTCAGAGAGGGATTTGGTTGAACAATTAAATGTAAGTAGAACGTCTATTCGCGAAGCGCTTAGGGCTTTGGAGGTCATTGGACTTATAGAGTGCAAACAAGGAGAAGGTAATTATATAAAATCAGATTTTAAAGATAATCTGTTTGAACCTTTATCAATTATGTTTATGTTAGAGGGAAGTAATCCAGATGAGATATGGGAGCTTAGAAAAATCATAGAGGTGGAGGCTTCAGGGCTTGCTGCTAAAAGAATAACTGATGATCAACTAATAGAGTTAAAGGAGATTGCTCTAAGTTTAAACAATTATGAGGATGAAGAAATTACTGCTGAAATTGACAAAAAATTTCATTACAAGATTGCAGAATTCTCAGGTAATGTTTTAATATTTAACATTCTTAGAACAGTATCAACGCTTGTAGATCATTTTATTAAAGATGCAAGAAAATTAATATTAGTTCATGAAGGAAATAAGGAAATACTTGCTTCTCAACACTTTGATATATATTTATCTATAGAAAGACATAATTCATCAGCCGCAAGGCAAGCAATGCGAGAACATTTAGATTTTGCAAACAAGTATAAAATGAAATTAAAATAACTTAAGACATAGAATCATAAGCAATTCCAAAGGTGAGGGTGATATTTATTATTATCCTCACCTTCAACTTTTTGAACAAAAGTAAAAAATCCTTGTTAACTACTTAACTATTATAGAAATATTTAAAATAGTGTGTTAATATAAATTATCGAAGTGGTCAGACCACCTTACCATCTTACCATTAATAGGTTTTGGACTTTTCTATAAAAAGATTGGAGGAGAATATATGGAAATTTTAGTCTGTATTAAACAAGTTCCAGGAACTTCAAAAGTTGAAGTAGATTCAGTTACAGGTGTTTTAAAAAGAGATGGAGTAGATTCAAAAATGAATCCTTATGATCTATACGCATTAGAAACTGCACTTAGAATTAAAGAACAACAAGGCGGAGTAATTAAGGTTATAACTATGGGACCACCACAAGCGAAGGAAGTCATTCGCGAAGCATATATGATGGGAGCAGATGAAGGTGCACTCGTTACTGATAGAAAGTTTGCAGGGGCAGATGTACTTGCTACATCCTACACACTTTCTCAAGGCGTAAGAAAAATGGGTAAATTTGATCTTATATTATGTGGAAAACAAACAACAGACGGTGATACAGCTCAAGTAGGACCAGAAATGGCTGAGTACCTTAGTATTCCTCACATTGCAAACGTTTTAAAGATAATAGAAATAAAAGCATCATCAGTTATTGTAGAAATGGATATGGCAAACACAGTTGAAGTAGCTGAAATTCAATTTCCATGCCTTTTAACTGTAGAAAAAAATATATTTCAACCAAGGCTCCCTTCTTATAGGAAGAAATTAGGCACAAAAGATAGAGAAATAAAAATTATTACATTAAATGATTTTGAAGATAGAGATGAAAAGAAATATGGACTCAGCGGTTCACCAACACAAGTTGAAAGAATATTTCCACCATCTGTAAATAATGATAGAGAAACTTGGACAGGCAGTGGAGCAGAGCTTAGTGTAAAGATGGCTACAAAACTTAAAGAGTTAAAATTTATATAAAGAAGGGTGGAATTCTCATGAGTAAGTTAATTTGTAACCAAGATAAAGTAAATGAATCAAATATTGAAGAATTAATAAAGGTTTGTCCTTTTAATGCAATAGAGTACCTAAATGGAAAAGTTGAAGTTAATGCAGGTTGTAAAATGTGTAAGATTTGCGTTAAAAAAGGTCCTGCTGGAGTAATGGAATTTATTGAAACAGAGGATTTAAAGGTCGACAAGAGTTTATGGAATGGAATAGCAGTATATGTAGACCATGTAGAAGGTGAGATACATCCTGTAACAATGGAGCTTATCGGAAAAGCTAGAGAGCTTGCTGCAGTTGTTAATTTTCCAGTATACTGTATATTTATTGGTCACAACATAAAGCATAAAGCAGTGGAATTGCTGCATTATGGAGTAGATGAAGTTTTTGTATATGATTACGAAGAATTGAAGGATTTTAGGATAGAACCTTACACTGCTGCATTTGAAGACTTTGTAAATAAGGTGAAGCCATCATCCTTACTGGTTGGAGCTACAAGTATAGGTAGATCTCTTGCTCCAAGAGTAGCCGCAAGATTTAGAACGGGACTCACCGCTGACTGTACAATACTTGAAATGAAAGAAAATACAGATCTTGTACAGATAAGACCTGCTTTTGGTGGTAATATTATGGCTCAAATTATATGCCCAAATACGAGACCACAGATGGCAACAGTAAGATATAAGGTTATGAATGCACCTGAAAAACAGTGTGATTCAAAAGGTAAAATAACATTATGTGAAATAGATAGGTCAAAGTTCATTTCAAATATTGAAGTGTTAAAGGTTACAAAAAAAGCATCTGAAAATAACATTTCAGATGCAGAGATAATCATTGCAGTTGGTAGGGCTTTAAAGTCAGAAAAAGACATGGCGATGATTGAAGAATTAGCAGAGCTTCTTAATGCTCAAATAGCTGGGACAAGACCAACAATTGAAGCTGGTTTTATCGATGCGAAGAAACAAATTGGTCTTTCTGGTAGAACAGTTAAACCAAAACTAATAATAACACTTGGAATTTCTGGTGCGGTTCAATTTACAGCTGGAATGAATAGTTCAGAACGTATTTTTGCAATAAATAAAGATGAAAATGCTTCTATATTCAATGTAGCTCATTACGGAATAGTGGGTGACATTTATGAAATAGTTCCTCAGTTGATTGAAAATATTAAAAACTCAGGAGCAGAATTTTGTGTACGTTAATATTACGACATTGTAGATAATTAAAGTACTTTTAAAGATAATGGTTAAGATACTGTTTATGTTAAATTAAGAATGGAGGAGGCAATTTTATGGATTATAAAAAGCTTGATGCTAAAGATATAGAATTTTTGGTGTCTACATTAGATAAAAATAGAGTGTTTATAGGTGAGGAAATAAATGATGATTTCAGCCATGATGAAATGGGTGGAATAAGTAAAATGCCAGATGTACTAGTTGAGGTTCTTACTACAGAAGAAGTATCAAAGATTATGAAATATGCATACGAAAACATGATTCCTGTGGTAGCTAGGGGTTCAGGAACAGGACTAGTTGGAGCTTCAGTTCCAATTCACGGTGGAATCATGATAAATATGTCAAAAATGAATAAAATAATTGAGCTTGATGAAGAGAACTTAACATTAACCCTTGAACCAGGTGTGCTTTTAATGGAAATAAGTAAATATGTTGAGGAGTTTGATTTATTCTATCCACCAGATCCAGGTGAAAAATCTGCTACCATTGCTGGTAACATCAATACAAACGCAGGTGGAATGAGAGCTGTTAAGTATGGAGTTACCAGAGATTATATAAGAGGTCTTGAAATAGTACTTCCAAATGGAGAAATACTTAATGTTGGAGGAAAAGTTGTTAAAAACTCTTCTGGTTATAGCATAAAAGACTTAATTTGTGGATCTGAAGGAACACTAGGAATAGTTACAAAAGCTATACTAAAGCTTATACCACTACCAAAGAAAGCTGTATCTCTATTAATACCTTTTCCAAATCTTGAAATGGCAATAGGTACAGTTCCTAAGATAGTTAAATCTAAGTCTGCACCAACTGCTATAGAATTTATGCAAAGAGAAGTTATTCTTGCTGCTGAAGAGTTCCTAGGAAAAAAATTCCCTGATAATTCTTCTGATGCATATCTTTTATTAACTTTTGATGGTAATA
>JAJYBA010000047.1 GCA_021779235.1 Bacillota bacterium | reverse complement strand
AACAATTCCTTCTTCAACTGCTGCTTTTGTAGCTGCAAGAGCATCTTCTATTCTAAGTTTTCTTTCTTTTAATTCAGTTTCAGTAGCAGCTCCAACTTTTATTACAGCTACTCCTCCTGCAAGTTTCGCAAGTCTCTCTTGTAATTTTTCTCTATCGAAATCTGAAGAAGTATCCTCAATTTGTCTCTTAATTTGAGAAACTCTATCATGAATTAAGTCCTTTTCACCTTTTCCATTTACTATTGTAGTATTTTCTTTAGATATTTTAACACTCTCTGCTCTTCCAAGCATATCTAGAGTAACATCTTTTAGTTCTCTTCCTAATTCTTCACATATAACTTCTCCGCCAGTTAGGATTGCTATATCTTGAAGCATTTCTTTTCTTCTGTCACCAAAACCTGGAGCTTTAACAGCTACGCAAGTGAAAGTTCCTCTTAATTTATTAACAACTAATGTACCTAAAGCTTCACCTTCAACATCTTCAGCAATTATTAATAACTTTCTTCCTTGCTGAACAATTTGCTCAAGTACTGGAAGTATATCTTGTATGTTAGTGATTTTCTTATCTGTTATTAAGATATATGGTTCTTCAAGATTTGCTTCCATTTTTTCAGTATCTGTAACCATATATGCACTTAAATATCCTCTATCAAACTGCATTCCTTCAACTACATCAAGTTCAGTTCCCATAGATTTTGATTCTTCTACAGTTATAACTCCTTCATTGCCTACTTTTTCCATAGCATCAGCTATTAGAGTTCCAATTTCTTCATCACCAGCTGATATAGCAGCAACTCTAGCTATATCTTCTTTACCACTAACTGGTTTAGAAGAATTTTTAATTTCTTCAACAGCTTTATTTACAGCCATGTTGATACCATTTCTAATCATCATCGGATTTGCTCCAGCTGTAACGTTTCTTAATCCTTCTCTTATTATAGCTTGAGCAAGTAATGTAGCTGTAGTTGTTCCATCTCCTGCTACATCATTTGTCTTTGTAGCAACTTCTTTAACAAGTTGTGCTCCCATATTTTCATATGCATCTTCTAGTTCTATTTCTCTAGCTATAGTAACACCATCATTTGTTATTAATGGTGATCCAAATTTTTTATCTAAAACAACGTTTCTTCCTTTAGGTCCAAGTGTCACCTTAACTGTATCTGCAAGTTTATCTACACCTCTTTGCATAGCTCTTCTTGCTTCTTCTCCAAATAATATATTTTTAGCCATTTTAAACCCTCCTTTACGCTAATAATTAAATATAATTTACTAATTATATTTAATCATTATTGCGTTTATAAAAAAATTATTTCTCGATTATAGCCAATAGTTCATCTTGTTTTAATATGATGTACTCAGTACCTTCATATTTAATTTCATTTCCTGAATATTTAGAGAATAATACTATATCCCCTACCTTAACTTCCATTTTAATTTCTTTTCCGTCCTCAAATTTCCCTGGTCCTACTGCAATTACTTCAGCCTCTTGTGGTTTTTCCTTTGCAGCTGCTGAAAGAAGTATTCCACTTTTAGTAGTTTCTTCTGCTTCTAATCTTTTAATTAATACTCTATCACTAAGTGGTCTAATGTTCATTTAAACCCCTCCTTATATATTTTTATCACTTTTGTTAGCACTCAATACATTTGAGTGCTAATGTATTCTACAACTATTATATTAATTAATAGTCAGTATAATATCAAATTCATCTATTCTATATAGTATACCATTTATAGCCAAAAAAAACAAATTATATTTATTTATCACTGAGTTCCATAGCATTTCTCTTATTTACTTTATTTTTCACAAAGCTGTAATTTTTATGTATTTTCATTATCCTTGAATATATTTTGATTTATTGTAAAAAATCATTAAATAGAGGTGATTTCATGAATATTCCATATAGATGGATTAACAATTCTTTTTCTGAAGACTCTGTTTTTAAAAATATAAAGACTTTTTTTAAATCTTTATTAAAAACTTTTTTCATTTTAAATTTTACTTTTTCTTTTATAATCTTAAGCGTAAATCTTACTTTGCTTTTTAAACCACTATACTATGTTGATATTAAAGTCTTAAACATAGAGGAATCTTCCAGATTAAATACAAAAGAAATAAAGGATAATTATGATTACCTAATTACATATTTAATGCAAAATACAAAGGAAGAATTTAATCTTCCCACACTACCTTCATCTGATAATGGCAAAACCCATTTTAAAGAGGTTAAAACAATATTTGATAATCTCAAGTTAATGTTACTTTTTTCTACATTGATAAGTATAATAGGTATCGCTTTAAATAAGAGATACAAAAAAATAGATTATTTATTGACTAGTTCAATTATCCTTATAATCATACCAATAATATTACTTATACCATTTTTAATTAATTTTGATAAAAGCTTCACGACCTTTCATCATATTTTCTTTAAAAATAATTATTGGTTATTTGATATTAAAAATGATCCTATAATAACAATGCTTCCACAGGATTTTTTCTTTCACTGTGCAATACTAATAATTTCTTTCATTATTATCAGTAGCTTAATATTAAGGTATATATATAAGGTATCCTCAAAAAAATAGCATCTTTAAGTCGTTATTTTTTTGAAAATACCTAAATCATAATATGTAAAAATTACACTCTTTATAGTGTTTTATGGAGATAAATAATTTTAATAGCTTTTCAATAAGTTTTCTTCTTTTTTATCATAGCCTTTATTATGGTATCGCCTTTGAAAATTCCCAATATAAATAAAATACTCATGGTTATGCCTATTGTAATTAAACTTGTAGCATCCCGTGCATATATTTTTTGGCCAAAGAAAGATGAAATAAAAATTCCTGGAATTCTACCTAATGTTGAATAAATAAAGAAGTCTTTAAAAGAAATATTTGATACTCCACATATATATGCTAGAGCATCTTTTGGTATTCCTGGGATTAAATAAAACATGAATACCACAGTTTTTTTGCTTCCTGCTTTTAATATTTTTTTAAAGAATTTTACTTCCTTTTTTGATATTAATTTCTCTACAAAAGGCTTACCATATTTATTAGAAACAAAATATACAATTATACTTCCTAAAGTAATACCCATTAAGGATATAATTCCACCTAGAAAAGTACCAAAAATATACCCTCCAGCAATTTGTATGAATTCTCCTGGGATAAAAAAAGCAACTACTTGTAAAACCTGCATAAGCACGAAAACTAAAATACTAAAATTCCCATAAGAGAGAATAAGCTCTTTCAATATATTGGGGTCTTTCAATATATAAGAATACCTGAAATAATATTCATAGCCAATATATATGAAAAACAACGAAATTACTGATAGTACTATATATTGTTTATTTTCTGCAATTTTCGTTCTATTAGTATCCCATATTCTTTTCATTGCTTTTCATCCTCTTCATTTTTTACGATATTTAATAATCATCCATAGGTTTATATATTATTAGTCAATTTACTTAATTTATTCAATTTTAATATTGTTTTCCCTTGCATAATAAAATAAATACTGTTGTGCAAAGCCTGCTAAGTTTTCAAATTTATCTCTAGCAAAAGCCCTTATCTTAGGTAGAGACACATCAGGTGCTAAATAAAAAAATTGCATTGCTCTTTTAACCCACACATCCACTGGAAAAGCAGAATATTTTTGCATAGAAAATAACATAATACAATCCGAAACCTTCGGACCAATACCACTGAGTTTTTTTAATTCTTCATGACAAACATCATCTTCCTGCGATTTAATAAAGTCCAAATCTACTTCACCAGTGTATACCCTATGCACTGTATCTTTTACATATTTAGCTCTAAAACCTAGACCACAACTCTCAATCTCTTCTATAGAAGCTTCCTCTAAATCGGAAGCCTTTGGGAAGGTGTAGTAGGTTTTGCCTTTATACTCTATTTCTTTTCCCCATTTTTCACTCAAATTGTTTATAGCTCTTTTTATCATAGGAATTCTATTATTTGCAGAAATTATAAATGATAGAGTAAGTTCAAAAGGCTCCTGCTGCAATAATCTAATGCCATGCCCAAAATCAACGGATTTTTTAAGAAGAGGGTCCTTTTGAAATTTTTCCTTAATAGTTGTATAATTTCTTTTAAGATCAAAATAATCACACCAAAGTTTATTAAATTCTTCTTCATTTATATTATATATTTTTACTTCAGCATCCTTCTTTTCTACTTCTATTACCTTACCATATGCCACTCCTATGTAATTGCCATTAGTTTGTTTATTCCATCTAAAACATTGCCCGCATTCAAATATATGGTCTAATTCAAAGTTCTCAACACCTTTTATAAGGATACCTTCATTAAATGATTCAATATTTTTATAATCCATAATTTATCCTTTCATTAAGCTAAATTATTAACTTGTAGTTCTCTTATAACAATCTCATCTAATATTTCAGCAGCAGTTTCAATCATAACCCTGCAACCAATATCTTCTTTTCTATATTTTGCTTTAAGCTCTGAACAATTATTCGTACTTAACTTCGTTTCAAATTTATGGAAAAACTCCTTACATAAATTTTTAACTTTTTCCCCTTCATGTGCTTTTTCTTTAGTGAATAATATGCCTATAACTGCCAAAGAACCTGTTATCACTCCGCATACGCTCTCGACACCCATCCCGCCACCAAAGGATGACATAGTTTTAAAAGTCTCACCTTTCAAGTTCATATTATATTCGTCATTAGCAGCATAAATCATTACCTCAGCACAATTAAAATCATATTCCTTAGTATAATATTTATTTATTTTATCCATTAACATACATATTCCTCCTTATCTTCTCTTGAAGCACATAATAATTACTATCTTTTCCTATTAATAATTTCCTACCATTTAATCTTATTATAACAAAATATTTTAAACTTTTAACATTTTTTTTGTATTTTAAGACTCATCCTTAAATTTTATTACCCTTATTAGTGATGCTACAATTCTAAGAAAAAACAAACGGTACAGCTCTCAATTATAACTATTAACATAGTTATTAACTGTTAACCATACCCGTTTTTTACTTAATAATTATGAATCATACTTAGCCTTTCCAGCTACTAAAACATAAAAGAATTGTTTAGTATTCCTTAAATCTCAATGCTAATCACTGTCACCTATCCTACCCTTTTCATATTTGTCTCATTAGTCATCTTACTTGCTACAAAATTTACTAAATCTACTATTCTAGCTGAATATCCCCATTCATTATCATACCATGATAGTACCTTCAAAATATTTTTGCCTATAACCATGGTTGAGAGTCCATCAACTATAGATGATCTTTCATCTCCCTTATAATCGATAGATACTAATGGTTTCTCCGAATAACCTAATATGCCCTTAAGCTCATGCTGTGAGGCATATTTAAATGCATTATTTACTTCTTCAACGGTTACTTCTCTTGACATCTCACATACCAGTTCTGTTATAGACACTGTAGCTGTGGGTACTCTTAAAGATGAACCATTGATTTTACCTTCAAGATTTGGAATTACCTTTGCAAGTGCCTTTGCTGCTCCAGTACTTGTAGGAATTATTGATTCCCCTGCCGCTCTAGCCCTTCTCAAATCTTTATGAGTTTTGTCCAATATTTTTTGGTCATTAGTATAGGAGTGTATTGTGGTCATACTTCCTGCAACTATTCCAAACTGTTCATCTAATACTTTAGCAAAAGGTGCAAGACAGTTGGTAGTACAAGAAGCATTGGAAATAATATGATGTTTTTGAGGGTTATATTTTTCATCATTAACTCCCATAACTATTGTTATATCCTCATTCTTTGCTGGTGAGGTAATTACCACCTTTTTAGCTCCTGCTTCAATATGCTGAATAGCTTGTTCTCTATTTTTATAGATACCTGTTGATTCTATAACAATATCTACACCTAGTTCCTTCCAAGGTAAATCCTTAGGCTCTTTTTCATTAAACACTTTAATTTCTTTACCATTTATTATTAATGAATTACCTTTTGTTTCTACTTCACCTTTAAATGTTCCATAACAAGAATCATAAATAAAAAGGTGTGCAAGAGTTTCTACATCTGCTCTTGCATTTATAGCTACTATTTCTGCTCCCTCATATAAATTATCTTGTGCAATTCTTAATGCAACCCTTCCTATTCTGCCAAATCCATTTATAGCAACTTTTATACACATATTTTCTCCTCCAATATACGTCTTATTTTATGTATTGTGTTATACTATTAGATTGTATAATTTATAATACACACATTTTTTCATGTACTTATATCGTTTTTTCGTTAAATACTAAATTATATATTAAATTATATGCTATTTAAAATTATGTGTGCTATATTATTTATATCAATGTGCTATACTTTTGTCAACAATTCATATGTATCCATTTTGCTAAATATATAATCATACATCTGCCCTACTGCTTAAAGCTCATATTTTCTTTGATTTTCTAAGAGTACAAATATTTATATAAAAATAACCCCATGAACAAGCTGTTCACGGGGTTATTTAAATTAAATTATATTATTTTACTAACATTTCATTTATAGCTTTAGCTGCTTTTTTTCCTGCTTCCATAGCTAATATAACTGTAGCCGCCCCTGAAACAGCGTCTCCACCAGCATATACCTTTTCTTTAGAAGTTAAACCTGTTTCATCTTCTGCAACTATACACTTCCATTTATTCATTGCTAAGCCTTCTGTGGTTGAAGGAATTAAAGGATTTGGTGATGTACCTAGAGACATTATAACTGTGTCTACATCAATTATGAATTCTGAACCTTCAACCTCTACTGGTCTTCTTCTTCCTGAAGCATCAGGCTCACCAAGTTCCATTTTTATACACTTCATACCTATAACATTTCCCTTTTCATCTCCTAGGATTTCAATTGGATTTACAAGTAAATCCATTATAACTCCTTCTTCTTTTGCATGATGCACTTCTTCAACTCTTGCTGGAAGTTCAGATTCTGATCTTCTATATACTATGTGACCTTCAGCTCCAAGTCTTACTGCTGTTCTTACAGCGTCCATAGCAACGTTACCTCCGCCTACAACAGCAACCTTTTTACCAGCTCTTATAGGAGTGCTATAGCCCTCTTTAAATGCTTTCATTAGATTGTTTCTAGTTAAAAATTCATTAGCAGAGAATACTCCATTTAAATTTTCTCCTGGTATCCCCATAAATTTTGGAAGACCTGCACCTGAACCAATAAACACAGCATCAAAACCTTCATCTTCCATTAACTGATTTATTGTTACAGTTCTTCCTACTATAACATTGGTTTCTATCTTAACGCCTAATTTTTTAACATTGTCAACTTCATGTTTAACAACCGTTTCCTTTGGCAATCTAAATTCTGGAATTCCATATACCAAAACTCCACCAGCTTCATGAAGTGCTTCAAAAATAGTTACATCATATCCTTCTTTAGCTAGATCTCCTGCACAAGTAAGTCCAGCTGGACCACTTCCTATCACAGCAACCTTTTTACCATTTTTAGGTTTTGTTTCTGAAAGGTCAACATTATGCTCTCTTGAATAGTCACCTACAAATCTTTCAAGTTTACCTATGGCAACAGCCTCTCCCTTTATTCCTAATATACATTTGCTTTCACATTGAGTTTCTTGTGGACATACTCTTCCACAAACAGCTGGTAATGCACTATATTTTGCGATTACTTTAGCAGCATCTGCAAATTCTCTATTCTTAACATGCTGAATAAACCCAGGAATATCTATCGCTACAGGGCATTTACCAACACACATTGGATTTTTACAGTTTAAACATCTTGTAGCTTCCTCAACTGCTTCATCCTCTGTATAACCTAGACATACTTCTTCAAAATTAGTTGCTCTTACTTTTGGATCCTGTTCTGCTATTGGAGTTTTCTTCATTCTATCCATTATTTAGTACCTCCTAAACCACAGCCTGGTTTCATGCTTTCGTTTTTAGAACATTCTTCTGTTTTGTATATTGTTTGTCTTCTCATTGCTTCATCAAAATTAACCTTGTGTCCGTCAAATTCTGGTCCATCTACACAAGCAAATTTAACCTCATCACCTACAGTAATTCTACAAGCTCCACACATACCTGTTCCATCTACCATAATAGGGTTCATACTTACAATAGTTGTTATTCCAAGTTCTTCAGTTAGTTTGCAAACAAATTTCATCATTATCATTGGTCCAATAGCAACTACTAAATCGTATTTTTTACCTTCATTTTGAACTAATTCTTTTAATTTATTTGTAACAAGTCCCTTAAATCCATAAGAGCCATCATCTGTACATGGATAAACTGTACCTGCTACATTCTCCATTTCTTCTTTTAAAATCATATATTCTTCAGACTTTGCACCTACTATTACATCCGCCTTTACTCCTTGCTCGCTTAACCACTTAACTTGAGGATAAACTGGAGCTGTTCCAACACCACCAGCTATGAACATTATTTTTTTATTCTTTAATTCCTCTATGCTTTCATGCATTAATTCTGATTCTTGTCCTAGTGGTCCTACAAAATCTGCAAATGAGTCACCAACTTCATAATTGGCCATTTCTTTTGTTGAACAGCCTAATGTTTGAAATACTATGCTAACTGTTCCTCTTTGAGCGTCATAGTCACAGATTGTTAAAGGTATTCTTTCACCTTTTTCATCCATTTTGATAATTACAAATTGGCCTGGTTTTGCAGACTTTGCTACTCTTGGTGCCTCAATATCCATTAAAAATATCTGAGGTGCTAATGTTCTTTTCTCAACGATTTTATACATCTTTCTTCCTCCATGTTCATCTATAATTTTGGTCTATTTATACTAACTATATTAATCATTGCTTCCGCAGCTGTTCATTATCTTCCATGCTGCAATACTATAAGATATATACTGCTCATTTTAGCTTCATTTTACCACAAAAGCTAAGTACCTATTGTTTAAAACCCATTTTGCATAACATCTTTCTTAGTGTTAAGTTTGTAAGTTAAATCATCACCTATGGTGCTGCCACATTAATGACTTCAGAAAGAGATTTATACTCCAATTGAAGTTTTTTCTTTATTATAGCATGTACCACATTTATAAAAGTGGGCGACTTCCCTTCTGAAACGCCATTAAAATAGACAGGCAGTAAAGAGCATAGAAATACCAATGCCATTTACTACCTGTCCTTTTATCTGAAAGTTTCCTCAAAATTAACTATCTTTGAGTTTCTTCTTCGATGCCCATATTAAATGGATCTCTCCAGGTTCATGTCCAATTATTGTACTCAACCTGAAAGCTTCCGAGTAAATCCTAGCAAAACTTACTCATTTCTTCTACGGTTACCCTTTAAAGGATATCTCCAATAATTATCATCCACTCTTATTAAATTACATTTATATTTTAAATCTTTCGACAGATATAGTCAACATAAACTATTTTATTGCTTATTGATTTTTTCTATAAATAGCATAGATTTGCAACCTAGAATAATATTCTAAAACTGCAAATCTAATTTATATTAGTGTGTTCTAATCATTTAATTATTGTCTACTATAAAATTTTATAATATGCATTAGGGTTAATCATTATCTTCGATGCTAAAATGTGGTTAAAAATTAACTTTTTCTCCTGTAAATGTACAAGCAAATACTTTTTTCATTTCATCGACACTTATTGGTCTTGGGTTAGAGCCTGTACATGCATCTTTTACAGCATTTTCAGATATAAAATCTACATTTGCTTCAAAATCTTCTTTTGTTACTCCATATTCAGCTAAAGAACATGGTATATTCATAACTTTATTTAAGTTTCTTATCATATCAGTTAGTGAATCTATTAATTCATCTTGTGTATTTCCAGCTAAATTTAATGCTTTTGCTATTTCGGCATATCTATTTCCACAAGCTTTTTTATTGAAATCTATAACGTATGGAAGGAATATTGCATTTGCGCAGCCATGAGGAATATGGAATACAGCACCTGTTTTATGAGCCATACTATGAGTTATTCCTAGTAGTGCATTTGAGAATGCCATTCCCGCAAGACATTGTGCAACATGCATTTCATTTCTCGCTTCTTCATTTCCTTCAAAGGACTTTAGTAAATTTTCTTTAGTCATAGTTATAGCTTGTATAGCTAACGGATCTGAA
>JAJYBA010000046.1 GCA_021779235.1 Bacillota bacterium | reverse complement strand
CTATATATTTCCCTCTATAACAAAATTTTCTATGGGCAGTGAGGAGTTTTGTGACAGATTGCTATATGAAGGGAAGGTGGCTGTTGTACCTGGGTCAGCTTTTGGCACAGGTGGAGAAGGTTTCATCAGGATTTCATATTCTTATAGTTTAGAAGTGTTAGAAGAGGGGCTAGATAGAATGGAAAAATGGATTAAAACTTTACCTGTGGTGAAACTACATTAATAGCGTCAACATATACTATCATTGAAATTTTCTCTTTGCCATAGAACATAATTACCAATCACAAAACAAAGAAAAATTTTCTTGTGAAATTTCGTTGAAATTTTAAACATAACTGAGTTATTAAAAAAACTTGAAACCTTTGAAGCAATCAAATGAAGTATTTTATATTTCAGAGATTGCTTCTCTAGTTCCAAGGTTATTTTTTTGAAAGGTTAAATTGAAATATTAATTACATCATCCATATTATATAGACCTTTTTCTTTTCCGTATATATATTCACATGCTTTTAATGCACCTATTGCAAAAACTTCTCTTGATATTGCGGTATGCTTAATTTCAATGCATTCTCCCGTGCCAGCAAATATGATTTCATGATCACCTATAATATTTCCACCTCTTACAGCATGAATACCTATTTCTTTAGGTTGTCTTTTACTTAAACCATCACGTCCACTTACGAAGATGGTTTCTTCTTCAATAGAATTTTTAATTGTATTTGCAAGAAGTAGAGCGGTACCACTCGGAGCGTCAACCTTTTGATTGTGATGCTTTTCAATTATCTCAATATCAAAATCCTTATAGAGCATATTGCTTATACTTTTAAGTATATTATTAACAACATTAACACCTATAGACATATTTGCAGAATGGAATACTGCAATTTCATTACTTAGGGAATGAATTTTAGACAACTGTTCTGGTGAGTAACCAGTAGTGCAGAACACAATAGGTATATTCTTCTCTTTAGAATAAAGGAATAAGGCATCTAGAGCATCTGGTCTTGAAAAATCTAAAATTACATCTACATCATTTTCACATTCATATATGCTATTGTAGCAGGGATAGTTTAAATTAGAGGAATTTTTATCAACACCGGCAACAATTGAAAGGGTTGTAGATGCTTTAGCCATTTCGGAAATAACTTTGCCCATCTTTCCGTTACATCCATTCAGAAGCACTCTAATCATCTAATTTCCTCCTTTAAAGTGATATTATATGCTTTTAATTCTTTTTTTAGAATTTCCAAATTATTTTCTTCCATTTCACATAAAGGTAGTCTTAAAGGCCCTACTTCCATTCCCATAAGATTCATAGCTGTTTTTACAGGGATAGGATTAGTTTCTATAAATAAAGAGTTATTAAGAGCAAGAGACTTGAGTTGAATTTCTAGAGCCTTTGCATGCTCACCCTTTAAATATAATTCACACATGTTGTGAATGTCAGTAGGAATTATATTTGCAAGGACAGAGATAACTCCGATGGCACCTAAAGAAAGTATAGGTATAACTTGGTCGTCGTTACCAGAATAGATGTCTAACCTATCTCCGCATAGTGCTTTAATTTGTGCTATTTGACTTATATCACCACTTGCTTCCTTAATTGCTACAATATTTTGTACTGCGCATAGTTTTTCAAGTGTGCGTGGATTAATATTAAGACCTGTTCTTGAAGGAACGTTGTATATTATTATTGGTGAAGTTACACTGTTTGCAATTGCTTTGAAATGTTCAACTAAGCCCTTTTGAGTAGTTTTGTTGTAATAAGGGGTAATCACAAGTAACCCGTCTATTCCTATTTTTTCTGCCCATTTACTCATGCTTATTGCAGCAGCAGTGTTATTACTTCCTGTACCAGCGATTACTGGAATTCTCTTATTAACTACATCAACTACAAACTTTATAGTTTCTTTTCTCTCTTGCTCTGTCATTGTAGAAGCCTCGCCTGTAGTACCACATACTATAATAGCATCTGTCTTAGAATTAATATGCCATTCTATTAATTCTTCAAGTTTTTTGAAATCTACTCCTCTTTCATTAAATGGAGTGACTATTGCAACACCAGAACCTTTAAAAATACTCATAAGATTACCTCCTCGTAGTTATCAGGAGTAGATAACAATCATAAATTGCTATTCTCCATAAACTGTTTTATTTTTATTACTATATATTTATTAATCTAGATTGTCTTTAGTGAAGCATTTCATCATGTTAATAGATAATAAATTAAAAGAATATGTGAATTATCACTAAAATATTTTTCTTTATTATATTATATAACCCATAAGTGAAAATATATATACTTTTAAAAAAAAATTTGAAAGTCAGCAAGATGCAGTATGCAAGAAAATATTCATAATATTATAATTATGAATTCGTAATATGAATATTTTACTTGAAATCACATCATAATAAAATCAACAAACACTCAACTAAAACGACAGATAAGTTTGACAACTTACAAAAAATATGCTAATATGATAGAAAAATGATAATAAATACATAAAACAATTCAAATTTCTCATTGTTCAATATAATTAAACAACAATTACTTACAAGATTTACTACGGATTAAACATTAAGAAAAGGATTTCATTCTTTCTTAAACGAAATCAAAACGTTTTCATTTATAGTCTGAATTGACGCAATATTTTTTATTTTTTATAGGTTATGAAAGTTATCATGCTCTTATTCTTCAAACTAACTTTAAATAGTGTTTGAAGACTGTAGTTATAAAATGAAAGTATCTTATTCTGAAAAATCTTCACTAGGGCTTAATAAGTATTTTACTTATTGCTATATAAATACATAGAAAAATTTAAGGGGGAATTTTAGTGAAAAGCAAAAAGATATTAGCTGCATTATTAACACTATCATTAAGTGCATCAGTTGCATTAGTAGGATGCGGAAAAGCAAACACTGCAAAGGATGGTGCTGCTGGAAATACACCTGCAGCAGGAATAGACAAAGAACAGTATTTGAATGGTATTTTAACTTCTGAGCCAAAGACACTTGATGCAACATTAGCAACTGATGTTAACTCATCAGACGTTTTAGTTAACTGTATGGAAGGTTTAACTAGAGTTGAACAAGGTGAAGATGGTAAAGATGTTATAAAAGCTGCAGGAGCAGAAAAATGGGAAACTAATGAAGACAAAACTGTATGGACATTCCATTTAAGAGATTATCAATGGAGTGATGGAAAGCCAGTAACTGCTAATGATTTTGAATATGCAATTAAAAGAGCACTTAATCCAGCAGTTGGTTCAACATACGCATTTATTTTATTTCCTTTAAAAAATGCTCAGGCTTATAATGCTGGAAAAGCAAAGGTTGAAGAAGTAGGAGTTAAGGCAACAGATGCAAAAACACTACAATTCACATTAGATAAACCATGTCCATATTTCTTAGATTTAACTTACTTTAAAGTTATGTTCCCTCAAAGAGAAGATATAGTTAAAGCTCAAGGAGATAAATATGGTACAGAAGCAAATACTATGGTATTCTGTGGACCATATGTTTTAAAAAATTGGGCACACCAAAGTAAGATGGAATTCGAAAAGAATCCAAATTATTGGGATAAAGATTCAGTTAAACTTGAGAAACTTAGTCTTAATATTATAAAAGAAGAAACAGCAAGAATGAACTCATTATTTAATGGTACTGTTGATTATGCCGCAGTTACTAAACAAGAATGGATAGAAAAATTTAATTCAACAGGTAAATTTAATGTGTTAAAAGCTAACACACCTGGAACAAATTATGTGTTCTTTAATCAAAAAAATAAATATTTTGCTAATGCTAAAATAAGACAGGCGTTTAGTTTAGCGGTTGACAGAGAAGAAAGAGTTAAAATTTTAAATAGAGGATTAGCACAACCAGCGTATGGATTCTGCCCACCAACACTTCAAATAGGTGGAGAGGACTTTAGAGCTAAAGTTGGTGTAGAACCACTTAAAGCGTTTAAGGATGCAAATAAAGATGCAAAAGCATTATTAATTGCAGGACTTAAAGAAATTGGAGCAGATCCAGATCCAGCAAAAAATACATTCACTTACTTACAATCTGGAACTGATGCTATAACTAGAGAAAATGCAGAATACGATCAACAAATGTATAAGAAAAATTTAGGAATAGACTTGAAAATGGAGTATGTTGAATGGCCAGTATTCCAAAAGAGAACAGATGAAATGGACTATCAAATAGCTGGTATGGCATGGATAGGAGACTATAACGATCCAAACACATTCTTTGATATGTGGATGACTGGAGCAAATATAGTTCCAACTGGTTGGTCAAATGCAAAATATGATGATTTACTTAAACAAGCTGCTGCTACAACTGATCCAGCAAAGAGAACAGATTTATTCAAACAAGCTGAGCAAATCTTAGTAGTAGATGATGCTGTTATATCACCATTAGCATACAGAATGAAAAATACTTTTAGATATAAATATGTAAACAAAGTAATGACACCATTATTTGGAGCTCAAGACTTCAAATATGCATACACTCAAGGCAGATAAACAAAAATATAAACAAAATGTATAAAAATGCAACAGAGTAAATCTCTGTTGCGTATTTTATAATTAATGGAGGAGATGCCAATGTTTAAATTTATACTTAAGAGATTAGGCTATATGATGGTAACTCTTTGGATAGTAGCTACTATCACTTTTATGTTGATACATGCTATCCCAGGGGATCCATTAGCATCCATGGCAAGAAAATTGCCAGAACAAATAAGAGCAAACTTCTATGCAAAATATGGTTTAGATCAGCCAGTGGTAGTACAGTACGGTAGGTTTATGAAAAATATTGTACTTCATGGAGATTTAGGAGAATCACTTGCTTACCAAGGAAGAAAAGTTAGTGATGTTATAAAATTACATG
Organism: Bacillota bacterium; assembly: GCA_021779235.1. Taxonomy (GTDB): domain Bacteria; phylum Bacillota; class Clostridia; order Clostridiales; family Clostridiaceae; genus Clostridium_AD. Next base: position 5,304 of record JAJYBA010000046.1, on the reverse strand, counting down.
CACCAGTATCAGGAAGACTGGGAATACAAGCGATATCAATGGGATTTTTTATAGGTGTAAGTCTTGGAATATTAGCAGCTTTTAATAGAGGACGATGGCCAGATTATCTTGTTATGTTTATAGCTATATTAGGTATTTCTGTACCAAGTTTTGTTATGGCATCTTTACTGCAATACTTCTTTACGGTTCAAAATATGTGGCTTCCATCAACCGGGTGGGGCGGATTTAAATACACTATATTACCAAGTGTAGCTTTAAGCTTTGGTTCTATAGCTACTTATGCAAGGTATATGAGAGCGAATACCCTTGATGTAATAGGACAAGATTATATATTAACAGCAAAATCTAAAGGTATCACAAAACTTAGCTTAGTATGGAAACATGTTATTAGAAATGCCATACTTCCAGCAATCACAATTTTAGGACCACAATTGGCAGGTATATTCGTAGGTTCTTTCGTTATAGAAAGTATATTTGCAATTCCGGGGTTCGGTTTTAACTTTGTAACTTCAGTAGGAGATAGAGATTATACTATGGTTTTGGGACAAACTGTTTTCCTATGTGCGTTAGTAATAATTTCATATGTTCTAGTAGATATAGTATATGGATTGATTGACCCAAGAATAAGATTAACTGGAGAAAAGAGATAGGGGGGATAAATATGGCGCAGTTATCGAAAGAAAAATTTCAGATCATTGGATGTGAAAATGCTAATGCTGATGAAATATTAAGACCTAGTATGACCTATTGGCAGGATGCATGGAGAAGATTAAAACAAAACAAAGTAGCTACAGCTTCGTTAATAATATTAATTTTAATATCAATAATGACTGTTGTGGGACCATATATTAATGGATTTAGTTTTGAACTTACAAATAATGATTTAGTAAATGCTAATCCTAATATGCAGCACTGGTTTGGAACAGATAATCTTGGACGTGATGTATTTTCAAGAGTCTGGGCTGGCGGTAGGGTTTCTATAATCATTGGTATTATAGGAGCTTTTGTAGATACTGTAGTAGGTAGTATCTACGGTGGAATAGCTGGATTTTTCGGTGGACTTATCGATGACATTATGATGAGAATAGTTGAGATACTTGGAAGTATTCCTTATCTAGTAGTTGTTATATTAGTTTCATTAATATTTCAAAAGGGTATCGGAGCTATTATTATTGCCATGACTATAACAGGATGGGTTGGAATGGCAAGACTTGTACGTGGACAGTTATTACAAATAAAAGAACAGGAATATGTGCTAGCTGCTACGGCACTAGGTGCTAATCCTTCAAGAATTATTGCAAAACATTTACTTCCAAATACCTTAGGAATAATGATTGTAGCTATTACTTTCGACATTCCAAGTTTTATATTTGGAGAAGCCTTCTTAAGTTATTTAGGACAAGGAATTCAATCACCAAATACAAGTTGGGGGGCTTTAGCATCTGCAGCACAACCAAACTTAATGTTTTATCCTTATCAGTTATTCTTCCCATCACTATTTATTAGTTTAACTATGTTATCATTTACATTGCTAGGTGATGGTTTAAGAGATGCGCTGGATCCAAGATTACGCCAATAGGGAGGAAGAATTATGGAAAAAATATTAGAAGTAAAAGACTTAAGAGTTTCATTTCATACTTATGCTGGTGAGGTACAGGCTGTAAGAGGTATTTCTTTTTATTTAAAAAAAGGAGAAACTTTGGCTGTAGTTGGGGAATCTGGATGTGGTAAAACTGTTACTTCAAAATCTTTAATGAGGTTAATTCCAGAGCCACCAGGTGAAATTAAAAAGGGTTCACAAATATTATTTGATGGTAAAAACATTAGTACTATGTCAGAAAAAGAACTTAGAGAGTTAAGAGGTTCAGATATTTCCATGATATTCCAAGATCCTATGACTTCTTTAAATCCTACTATGACTATTGGAAAACAAATAGCAGAAAGCTTAATAATACACAGAGGTATGAGTAAAACTGAAGCTATGAACGAAGCCATAAAAATGTTAGAGCTTGTTAATATTCCTGATGCTGATAAGAGAGCTCACCAATACCCACATGAATTTTCAGGTGGTATGAGACAAAGAGCGATGATAGCTATAGCGCTAGCTTGCAACCCTAAAATACTTATAGCAGACGAACCAACAACTGCTCTAGATGTTACAATACAAGCTCAGATAATGGAACTTATTGCGGATCTTCAAGCGAAACTTGGAACAGCAGTTATCCTTGTAACCCATGATTTAGGAGTTGTTGCAGACGTTGCAGATAGAATACAAGTAATGTATGCAGGGGAAATCATAGAACATGGAACAACGGATGAAATATTTAAAAATCCACAACACCCATATACTTGGGCGCTGTTACAATCAGTTCCAAGATTAGGTACAGAAAATAAAGGTAAACTTTATTCCCTACAAGGAACGCCACCGGATTTACTTAAACCACCAGTAGGATGTTCGTTTGCAGCAAGATGTGAGTATTGTATGCAAATATGCAGAGAAGAGATGCCAGAAGTTACAACTTTAAGTGAAAACCATGAAGTTCGCTGTTGGTTAAAACATTCTATGGCACCAAAGGTTGATATTCCTGAAGCGTTAAGAGGTGATAAATAATGGCTAACAATAATGAAATTTTAATAGAGGTTAAGAATCTAAAAAAATACTTTCAGGTTGGCAAAGATGCTACTTTAAAAGCTGTCGATGATGTTAGCTTTTTTATAAGAAAAGGTGAAACTTTAGGACTTGTTGGAGAATCTGGCTGCGGAAAAACCACTTGCGGAAGAACTGTAATGGGCATGTATAGTGCCACTGGTGGAGAAGTATTATTTGATGGGATTGATGTTCATAAATTAGATAAAAAAGCAAAAAAAGATTTTGCTAGAAGAGCACAAATAATATTCCAAGATCCTTATGCTTCATTAAATCCAAGAATGACTGTTGGAGATATAATTGGTGAGGGTATAGATATTCATAATCTTTACACTGGTCAAGAAAGAACTAATAGAATATATGAACTTTTACAGTTAGTAGGACTTAATAAAGAACATGGTTCAAGATTTCCACATGAGTTCTCAGGTGGACAAAGACAAAGAATAGGAATAGCAAGAGCGCTAGCTATAGAACCAGAATTTATAGTATGCGATGAGCCGATTTCAGCACTTGATGTTTCAATTCAAGCACAAGTTGTTAATCTTTTGATACAGCTTCAACAGGAGTTAGGCTTAACGTATTTATTTATAGCTCATGATTTATCAATGGTTAAACATATATCAGATAGAGTAGGCGTAATGTATCTTGGAACGATGGTAGAACTTGCAAGTAGTCATGATCTATATGAAAAACCACTTCATCCATATACTCAAGCGCTATTATCGGCAATACCAGTACCGGATCCAGAAGTTGAAAGAAACAAAGAGAGAATCAAACTAGAGGGTGAAGTACCAAGCCCTATAAATCCAAAACCTGGTTGCAGATTTGCACCTAGATGTAGATATGCAAAACCGGTTTGTAGTGAACAAACACCAATTCTTAAGGAAGTAGAAAAAGAACACTATGTTGCTTGTCATTTGTTTGATTAAAATTTAGTAGTGAATATAAAAAAAGATGAGATATTTCTCATCTTTTTTTTGTTATACATAGGATTAAAATCTACTCTTTTATATGATGAAACCAAAAGAGGAAATTTAAAATGGAATATCTTTTATTAAAAAGTTAAAGGAGTGAAGTAAGTGATTAAAATGTAGAAAAATGATATATAAAATCATATATAAAATAAAAATTTCAGGCTAAATTTAATTTAACCTTAGTAAATTATAAAATTTGTAAAAAACATTAAACATTTACAAAAATGCTATTTTATAAGAGGAATTTATCTTGATTTCCCACTTAAGATGGTATATCATGAAACTGAAACCGAAACAAAAGTAGTTCCATATAAATTGCAAATGTGAAGAGCAAATGATAATTTAAACTAACCATAACTAAGTTATTAGTTCAGAACTCGATTATAGTTTAAATTCGAAATTATCGGAATATTTACAATGTAAATACTTTTGCAATTAAGTAAACTTGACCAATCATATAATTTTATTTAATACTAATAAAAGGAAAGTGGACATACTATATTATTAGAATAAATAAAATTATTAAAATGAAAAGGTTTACATGGTTTTAAGCTATGATTTGACTATGAACCAAAATAAAATCAACTTCTTAAAAATTAATGATGGGGGGATTTTAAAAAAATGTTTAAATTTATACTTAAGAGATTAGGCTATATGTTTGTGACTCTTTGGATAGTAGCTACTATCACATTTATGTTGATACATGCTATTCCAGGAGATCCGTTGGCATCCATGGCAAGAAAATTGCCAGAACAAATAAGAGCAAACTTCTACGCAAAATATGGTTTAGATCAACCAGTGATAGTACAATACGGCAGATTTATGAAAAATATTGTACTTCATGGAGATTTAGGAGAATCACTTGCTTACCAAGGAAGAAAAGTTAGTGATGTTATAAAATTACACGCACCAGTATCGGGAAGATTAGGTATCCAGGCGATTTCTATGGGATTCTTTATAGGAGTGAGCCTAGGAATAGTAGCAGCATTTAATAGAGGAAAATGGCCAGATTATCTGGTTATGTTTATAGCAATATTAGGTATTTCTGTACCAAGCTTTGTTATGGCATCTTTACTGCAATATTTCTTTACAGTTCAAAATATGTGGCTGCCATCCACAGGATGGGGAAGCTTTAAACACACTATATTACCAAGTATAGCCTTAAGCTTTGGTTCTATAGCTACTTATGCAAGATATATGAGAGCGAATACCCTTGATATAATAGGTCAAGATTATATATTGACAGCAAAATCTAAAGGTATCACAAAACTTAGTTTAGTATGGAAACATGTTATTAGAAATGCCATACTTCCAGCGATCACAATACTCGGACCGCAATTGGCAGGTATATTCGTAGGTTCTTTTGTTATAGAAAGTATATTTGCAATTCCAGGGTTCGGTTTTAACTTTGTAACTTCAGTTGGAGATAGAGATTATACTATGATTATGGGGCAAACAGTTTTCTTATGTGCGTTAGTAATAATTTCATATGTTTTAGTAGATATAGTATATGGATTGATTGACCCAAGAATAAGGTTAACCGGAGAAAAGAGATAGGAGGGGAAAGTATGGCACAGTTATTGAAAGAAAAGTTTGAAATAATTGGATGTGAGGGTGCTAACGCTGATGAAATATTAAGGCCTAGTATGACCTATTGGCAGGATGCATGGAGAAGATTAAAAC
>JAJYBA010000045.1 GCA_021779235.1 Bacillota bacterium | reverse complement strand
TGATTTAACAACATTTCAGAAGGAAACTCTCCAACTTTTCTAGTTAAGTTGGAGAGTTTCCTTTTGAAGTCGTTAATGTTACAGCACGGTCGGTGATGATTTAATACTAACCTCAGGAGCCTCCCAAATTTCTTTGGCATATTGTTTTATAGTGTAATCACTTGAGAAGATACCAGACCTGGCTATATTTGTAATGGACATTTGCTGCCATTTAGGTTTTTGCCTATATAAGCTATCAATTTCACTATGGGCCTTTACATAAGCATCGAAATCTTTAAGTACAAAATATTCATCATTGTGTGAGAGCAAACTATGGTATATACTCATAAATTCTATTTTAGGAGTTCCTAGAAATCCATTTATCATTTGATTTACTATAGTATTTACTCTCATATCTCTATTATATATATCAAAAGCGCAATAGGTTTTATTCTTGTAATAATCTATAACCTCTTCTGAGGTAAGTCCAAATAATATAATATTCTCTTTTCCAACCGCATCAAATATTTCTACGTTAGCACCGTCTAGAGTGGCTATGGTTATAGCACCATTCATCATAAATTTCATATTTCCAGTTCCTGAAGCCTCTTTAGATGCAGTAGATATCTGTTCACTAACATCAGCACAAGGAATAATTTTTTCCGCTAGGGACACTCCATAGTTTTCAAGAAATACTATCTTTATTTTGTCTCTAGCTATAGGATCATTATTTATCTTATTAGCTAAAGTATTGATGAATTTAATCGTTTGTTTGGCTATATAATAACTTGGGGAAGCTTTTGCACCAAATATAAAAGTTCTTGGAACCATCTCTAAATTGCGATTTTCTCTTAGCTCATTATATAAATGCATTATATGGAGAACATTTAAGAGTTGTCTTTTATAAGCATGTAGTCTTTTTACATGAACATCAAATATGGAGTTTGGATCAACCTTGGTAGCATTGTTTGTCAATAAATAATTTGAAAAATTTATCTTATTATTTATCTTTATATTACGCGTTTTATCTTGAAATGCAGTATCTTTTGCATAATCCACTAATCTTGAAAGTTCATTTGGAGATTTTATCCATTGATCACCTATAGTCTCCGTTATAAGCTTTGATAACTCCTCATTAGAATTTAATAGCCATCTTCTATGAGTTATTCCATTAGTTTTATTATTAAATTTTTCTGGAAAGAATTCATAAAAATCCGCTAGTTCTTGGTGCTTTAATAATTCTGTGTGCAATTTTGCAACTCCATTAACAGAATGGCTTCCTACAATAGCGAGATATGCCATCCTTATATATCCGTCATAAATAATAGACATTTTATTGACTTTGTTCCAATCACCATTGAACCTACGATACACTTCATTGCAAAAACGCCTGTTTATCTCTTCTATAATCATATAAATGCGTGGGAGTAATTTTTTAAACATATCTACAGGCCATTTTTCTAGTGCCTCCGCCATGATTGTATGGTTAGTATAGGCCATTGTCTTAGTTGTAATATTCCATGCCTCATCCCAAGATAAGCCTTCCTCATCCATTAGTAAGCGCATTAGTTCAGCCACAGCTACAGCTGGGTGAGTATCATTTATCTGCACTGCCACATGGTTGTTAAACTCTTTAAGTGAAAGTTCCATCTTTTTATAACTTTTTAGAATACTTTGTATTCCTGCGCTCACAAAAAAATATTCTTGCTTTAATCGTAGTAATTTACCCTTTTCGTAGCTATCATCTGGATATAAAATTTGTGAAATAGCCTCCACTGAATATTTATCCTCACCTGCTTTTGCATAATTTCCTTGGCTAAAGGATGAAAAATCAAAATCTTCCTCCATAGTTTCTGCACTCCAAAGCCTTAAGGTATTTACAGTATTATTCTCATATCCCTTTATTGGAGTATCATAGGGAACTGCCCTTACAGATTCATAATTTTCATGGATAACTTTTATTTTTTCATTCTCCACATTTAAATGTACTTCCCCAGCGAATCTAACTTCTACAGACTTATTTTCTTTTCTTATCTCCCAGACATTTCCGTTTTTTAACCAATTATCAGGAATTTCTACTTGATAACCACCTTCTATTTTCTGTTTGAATAACCCATATTTATATCTAATTCCGCAACCATGTCCAGGTATCTCAGTAGATGCCATAGAGTCTAAAAAACATGCTGCTAGTCTTCCAAGTCCCCCGTTACCAAGGCCAGCATCTAATTCTATATCCTCTAGTTCCTTCAAACTTATTCCCAGTTCACTAAGTGCCTCCGCACATATACCCTTTATACCTAAATTAACTAAGTTACTATTTAATAATTTACCAACTAAGAACTCCATAGAAAAATAATATACTTGTTTCCCTTTATTTTCCCAATAACCTTTATTGCTTTCTATCCAAGCTTTAGAGCAATAATCTTTTATTAATGCACCTAAAGCAAAATATTGATGCGACTTAGAAGCATGCACTACCTCTTCTGCAAACATAGTTTGTAATTTTTCTATATAATCTAATTTAAATATTTCTTTATCTATTACCAAAACATTCACCACCTAGCAATTTAAAGTTTTACAATAAGTAAGGCACATTCAAATAAATAACAAGTAAATATGCTAGTCTACTTATTGCAATGTGTCCAAAATTTACTCTTTTATATTATTATATAAATTCATATAGTTTTTAGCTGAATTTTCCCAACTATTATTTGAAAGCATGGCATTTTGAACTAATTTATTCCAGGAAGCTTTGTCTTTGTATAAATCCAGAGCTTTATTTATGGTGGCTAATAATTCTTCACTACTATAATTAGCAAATGAAAAACCATTACCATTACCAGTATATTTATTGTAGGGAATAATTGTGTCTTTTAATCCTCCAGTCTCTCGAATAATTGGAATGCTTCCATATTTTAGGGCTATAAGCTGCCCGATACCACAAGGTTCAAACAGAGAGGGCATTAAAAACATATCTGAAGCAGCATATATTTGCTGTGCTAGTCCTTCATCAAAAATAATATTTGTTGATATCCTGCTTGGGTATATTGAAGCATAATATTGAAATATATCTTCATAATGTTCTTCGCCATTACCAAGCAATACTATTTGAATAGGAAGGCTAAGCAATTCTTGAAGTTTATCAACCATTAAATCTAAACCCTTTTGCTTCACGAGTCTAGTCACTATACCTATCATTGGTATGTCTTCATTTACAGTTAAATATAGTTTTTCTTGAAGTTTTAATTTGTTTTTTACCTTCTGTTTTATATTTTCCACATCATAACTGTAAAATATTTCTTTATCCACTTTAGGATTGTAGAGTTCATAGTCTATACCATTTACTATGCCATGTATATTTTCAGCTTTTGAGGATAATAGGCCTTCTAAACCTTCCCCATAAAAAGGAGTCTGTATTTCCCTTGCATAAGTATCACTTACAGTAGTTACTGCATCTGAAAAAACAATTCCTCCCTTCATAAATGATATAGCATCATAAAATTTCAGTGCCTCATCTGTAAAATACTTTTCATCCAAATTTAATAAATCACCTAGTATTTCTTTTGAAAATACTCCTTGATATTTTAAATTATGTATAGTGAATACAGTTTTTATTTTGCTGTACCGCGCATCTTCACTATAGTGCTCTTTAAGCAAAGTCGGAATAATTCCTGAGTGCCAATCATTACAATGAATTATATCTGGCGTAAAATCCTCCATGTATTTTATAGATTCTAATATGGCTTTTGAAAAGTAAGAAAATCTCTCTCCATCATCAAAAAATCCATAGGTCTCAGGCCTTTTAAAATAATATTCATTATCTAGAAAATAATAAGGTATCTCGTCATAAGTTAAATGTTGCAACCCACAATATTGATTTCTCCATCCAACTGTCACGTTAAAACTAGCTATATTCTCCATACAGTTTTTAAAGGATGATGCAATTCCTTCATATTTAGGAATGATTACTCTTGCATCAATTCCAAGTTTTCTTAAGGCTTTAGGTAATGCATATGCCACATCCCCAAGGCCTCCAGTTTTTATAAAAGGATAAGCTTCGGAAGCCACAAATAATACTTTCATAATAACCCTCCTTTAGGTACAATCAAAAAACTAACAAGTCAGTATGCGAATTTATTATAGCCTAGTTTCTTTCTTGTGCCTTAATTTTTTAATTGGTTTTATAAAAACAATAGATAAGGGCGGTATCTTAATATTTATACAATAAGGCTGTCTATTGCACCTTTTTAATATAGGTGCAATAGTTCCATTGCTCGTTATGTTACTACCCCCATATATACTGTTATCGCTATTAAATACTTCTTTATAATTTATAAATTTAGGAACACCAACTTTATATTTTTCATAAGTAACTTGTGTAAAATTACAAACTACAATTAAAAAGTCATTGCTCTCCTTACCTTTTCGTAGGAAGGAAATTATGCTTTGATTAGAATTTCCATGCTCAATCCAAGAAAATCCTTCACTAGTGTGGTCAAGTTTCCATAAGGCTTTTTCATCTTTATAAAATTCATTTAAAGCTTTAGTATATTGTTGAAGTTTTAAATGCATAGGGTATTCTAAAAGACACCAATCTAAATGAGTGTTGTGATTCCATTCAATAAATTGACCGAATTCCCCCCCCATAAACAAGAGTTTTTTGCCTGGATGTGCCATCATATACCCATAAAAAAGTCTTAGACTTGCAAATTTATCCTCATATTCCCCAAGCATCTTACTTAATAAAGATTTCTTCCCATGAACCACTTCATCATGTGAAAGTGGCAGAATAAAATTTTCAGAGAAAGCATACATTAATGAAAATGTAATTAAACTATGTTGAGATTTCTTTTCATTACTATTAAGTTGCATGTATTTTAACATATCATTCATCCAGCCCATATTCCACTTATAGTTAAATCCAAGACCATCTATATAAGTAGGTGAGGTCACACGAGCCCATGCCGTAGATTCTTCGGCGATTACTAACACATTGGGATAATCTTTAAATATGATCTCATTCAACTTTTTTAAAAATGAGATGGCTTCTAGATTTTCATTGGTACCCTTAGCATTTCTAAGAGCCTCACTGCTTCTTTTTCCGTAATCTAGATATAACATATTAGAAACAGCATCAACTCTTAATCCATCAATATGATATACATCAAACCAGAACTTTGCATTTGAAATAAGAAAATTTTGTACTTCTATTTTCCCTAAATCAAAATTAGCAGTACCCCAATCGTAGTTTTCTCCCAGCAGTGGATTTTCATATTCATATAAATGTGTTCCATCAAATTGATAAAGCCCATGTTCATCCTTACAAAAATGTCCTGGAACCCAATCTAATATAACGCCTATATTATTTTCATGAAACTTATCTACAAGGTACATAAAATCTTTGGGATTCCCAAACCGACTAGTTACAGAAAAATATCCTGTGGTTTGATATCCCCAAGAAGCATCTAGTGGATGCTCTGTAAGAGGCAGTATCTCTATATGTGTATATCCCATATAAAGTACATAAGCAAGGAGCATGTCTGCAATTTCTCTATAAGAATAAAATCCATTGTTTTCATCCCGTTCCCAGGAACCTAAGTGTACTTCATATATATTGAGTGGTAAATCGTAAGGTGGATTTTCTCTTCTTTTTATCATCCATCCCTCATCATTCCAATAATAATCTTCTAAATCTGTTGCCACTGATGCTGTATTAGGCCTTAATTCAGAATAATAAGCATAGGGGTCAGCCTTTAAAACTGAACTTCCTTGCTTTGTTATTATTTCATATTTATATATATCACCTTCACCAATACTTCCTATGAAAATATTCCAAAAACCTGAGTTATTTATATTTTCCATTAAGTGATTATAGCCATTCCAAGAGTTAAAGTCTCCTACTACTCTCACTTCTTTTGCATTTGGTGCCCATACTGAAAATTCGGCCCCATTTCCACCATTTTGTGTTGTTAATTTGCACCCCATAAATTTGTAGCTATTGAAATCATGGCTATGAGCCAAAAGAGCTTCAACATTATTCATAAGCACCTCCACTTTAAATCATCATCAATCATGTTGAGATTTTAAAAAAAACAAATTTTGTTTTTTATTTGTTAGAATATTTTTAATAGCACACTTGAAATTATATCATATAATTGGTAAATTTAGGATATTGTCTAGTTTTATTTTTTCATTACCCTTCTTTATATACATAATGTTGAAATATCACTTTGTACTTTTTGTAAAATAACAATCCAAATAAATTTTCTATAAAAAATAGCATATACTAGTAGAGATTAAATCTGAGAATTTCACAACTTATTGATTTTAATTTAACTTTGCAAGGAGCATAAGATATGAAGAATCTAAATTTATCATCTAGTTTTAAATTTATACTGTTACGTATACGTGCCTTCCTTATATCACACGGTAAAAATATACTTAAAGTAGCTTTTTCTATACTTATAGTTTTTTTGATTTATTTTGAAGGTAAAAAAGAATTATCAAACCTTAATTTAGCAGCTTCTCTTTCCTTATTAAGGAGTTTTGAGCCTATAAAACTTTTCTTGTTTTTCATTACAGGTTCTGCCGCTGTAAGCTGTATGACACTTTATGACTATTTTATAATTAAAAATTTAAAATATAAAATATCACTTTTAAAAACTTGGAGGATTTCTTGGATTTCTAATACCTTTAACAATTTTCTAGGCTTCGGTGGATTAACTGGTGCGGGCATTCGAACTATGCTTTATAAGGAAGAAAACGTGTCGAATAAAGAATGTCTATTTATAAATGTTCTACTGGTTCCTGCGACTACCACTGGTCTATCACTATTTGCATGGCTTGGTATATTTAATATATTGCCTATAAAACCTATTATTGCAGAACATAAATGGTTTTCTATAGCTGTAATTTCTTTTGCTATATATTTATTTATATACTTATTACTATTTGAAATTAAATGGATAAGGAAAAAGATATTGCCTGAAGGAATATCTGTTACTAGCTCAGCACCATTAAGAATAGAGTTAATTTTTGCTTCAATCTTTGAGTGGGGTGGAGCTGGTTTGTTCTTTTGGTATGTAAGCTCAAACTTTATAAGTAATGTTAAGATAGTTCAAATACTACCCATACTTACAGTAGCAGCGTCCGTGGGCATATTAAGTATGGTACCCGGTGGCCTAGGCTCCTTTGACTTAGTTTCTATCCTTGGTCTTCAATTAGTTGGAGCTTCCTCCAGTGAAGCTCTTGCAATATTATTTATATATAGAGCTTTCTATTATGTTATACCTTGGATATTAGGGGCTATTATGGCTATCATCGGTATGATTACTAAAAAACAAGAAGATGTTGTGGCAGAACCTTCACTATTTAATAGATTTCTTAATCTGCCTAAGGAAAATATTTTTTTAAGTGATTTAGGTGTATGGGCACTCTCTTTAATGGTCTTTGTCAGTGGTATAATTTTATTGCTTTCAGCAGCTACACCAAGCCTTACTGGAAGAATTAAAATACTATTAAACATTAGTGCCTTACCAGTAATGCATATTTCTAACAGAATTTCTGTTGCAATAGGCTTAATGCTTTTAGTACTTTCCTGGAAAATCAAAGAAAGATTAAAAAGAGCTTTTAATTGGACCCTTGTTTTATTAATTTTAGGTGCACTTACAACCTTTATGAAAGGCTTAGACTTTGAGGAAGCCATCTTCCTATTAATTATTGCCCTATTATTATGGTTATCTAAATCCCGTTATTATAGAGAAAGTGCACCCATTAAGAAAAGTACTGTAGCACTATACTTGCTTATAACCGCTGCTAGCATTTTTCTCTATGCTTTGCTAGGTAACAGTATTCATGCTAATTTCCTTAAGTCTGAAAAACCCTTTTATATACTAACAGTCCGTCCACGTGCCTTTATTAGAAATGCCATTTTCGCCTTTACCTTATGTTGGATTTTATTATTCTTCTTGCTTAGCACTAGCTTCAATACAAAATTTAATAATAAGCCAGAAGAAAAAGATCTTGAAAAACTAAAGTGTTTCCTTGAAAAGTATAAAGGCAACTTTCTTACACATGTTATATTTTTAAAAGATAAAAATCTTTACTGGGCTCAAAATGATGCGGTACTTCTTGCCTATGCAGATATTGGTAATAAATTAGTGGTACTTGGGGATCCCATAGGTGATTCCACACTCTTTAAAAATGCTATTGAGGATTTTCAAACCTTCGCAGATAAGTTTGGTCATACTCCTGTATTTTATCAGGTTAGCGAAAAATATTTCCCATACTATCATGAGAATGGATATTATTTCTTCAAACTAGGGGAAGAAGCTGTAATAAATTTAGAGGCCTTTAGTCTATCAGGTGGTGGACATAATCAATCTTTGCGCACTGCAAAAAATAGACTACAAAAAGATGGCTTCAAATTTGAAATTATAAATCCTCCTTTTTCCAAAAATATAATTTCTGAAGTTAAACTTATATCTGACATTTGGCTTGAAAACAGAAAAGAGAAAGGTTTTTCTTTAGGTTTTTTTAGTGAAGATTATATACAAAGATCAGCTGTAGCAGTATTTAAGAATGAACATGATAAAGTTGTAGCCTTTGCTACCATAATGCCCGCTTATGACGAAATATCTTTGTCCGTTGATTTAATGAGATTCGACCATAACATTTGCCCTAACGGCACCATGGAAGCACTCTTTGTAAACCTAATTCTATGGTCAAAAGAACAAAATTATAAATATTTTAATCTTGGCATGGCCCCCCTTTCCAATGTGGGATTAGCACCTTTTGCCCATGAGCAAGAAAAATTAGCAAAGTTTGTTTATAGGTTCGGTAACTATTGGTATAAATTTTCAGGACTACGTAACTATAAAGAGAAATTTCATCCTGATTGGGAACCTAGATATTTAGCTTATCCAAAATTTATTTCTTTACCTACACTATTAATTGAACTAGCTATTCTTATTTCCAAGAATGCTGAAAAAGATTAATCCTTAGAATGATTATTTATCTATAGTTTACTAAAGCCCTTTTAAGTATTAGAATATTATTATATTGTTTCAAAATTTTACAATAAAATATCTAAATAGTAATAAAACTATTTTGCGAAACGAGGTGTTAAATTGATAACTACATTGCCTAATGGAAAAACTATAGATGCTTGTATACATGAGTATCCAATTTTTAAAAGTGTTATGGATACTAAAGAAGTATTTTGGGTGAATCCTAAATTTGAGAATTTTGAAAAAGCAATAGAAAAGATTTCTTTAAATAAATGTGATGTACAAGATGCAGAGGAAAGATTAACCCGCTTTTCACCACTTATCTCCAAACTATTTCCTGAAACTAAAGATTCTAATGGCCTTATCGAATCTCCAATGTACAAGATTCCAAAAATGCAAAGCAGTATTGAAAATTTATTTAATACAAAGATTCCTGGAGAAATGTTATTAAAATGTGATAGTCATCTTCCTATCGCTGGTTCCATTAAAGCTAGAGGTGGAATCTACGAAGTATTAAAGCACACAGAAGACTTAGCATTACAAAATAATTTAATTAAATTAGAAGATGATTATTCGATTATGGCTGGTGAAAACTATAAGTCGTTTTTTAGCAAATATAGTATTCAAGTAGGCTCTACAGGAAATTTGGGCCTCAGTATTGGAATAATCAGTGCTAAAATTGGATTTAAGGTAATTGTCCATATGTCATCAGATGCGAAAAAGTGGAAAAAGGACTTATTACGAAATAAGGGCGTTACAGTTATTGAATATGAATCTGATTATAGCATGGCTGTTAAAGAAGGTAGAAAGCTTTCTGATAAAGATCCTATGAGTTATTTTGTAGATGATGAAAACTCCACAAATTTATTTTTAGGATATAGTACAGCAGCTTTCAGACTAAAAAAGCAGCTAGAAGATATGAATGTTATTGTAGATAGTGAACATCCTCTGTTTGTATACCTACCTTGCGGTGTAGGTGGTGGTCCTGGTGGTGTTGCCTTTGGATTAAAATTATTATTCAAAGATAATGTACACTGTTTTTTTGCAGAACCTACCCATTCACCTTGCATGCTTTTAGGATTAATGACAGAGCAGCATGAAAAAATTTCTGTTCAAGATCTTGGCATTGATAACATTACTGATGCAGACGGGCTTGCTGTTGGAACCCCTTCTGGGTTTGTAGGAAGAACTATGGAAAATTTACTAAGTGGCGTTTATACCGTAGAAGATAATAAATTGTATATGCTTTTAAGCTCTTTGATAGATTCAGAAAGCATATATCTAGAACCTTCAGCTTGTGCGGGAATTATAGGTGCTACGAAGCTACTTAAGAATGAT
>JAJYBA010000044.1 GCA_021779235.1 Bacillota bacterium | reverse complement strand
ATTGTTATCTTGCCCGGAGAGTTATGATTAAATCAGCATAAAGACCTAGGTCCTTATGCTGATTTGTTTTTTTTGATACCTTCATATTTTATAAAACTCATTATAATGAGGTAAGAAGAGCTCCAGGTGATTTAAAATTCAGCTTAATTTAGTTAATATTAAAAAAAATTAAAGTTATAAGCGAATTATGTCGAAATAAAGAGGGAGAAGAAAATTAAAGTAAAATAAAAGCTATTAATAGAAAAGGGAGTTTTATAATTGGAGCATATGAAAATAGAAGTATTAAAGAATTATAAGAATACAATACTGAAGACTGCCGTTTTGTTTTTTATTATTTTTTCTTTGTTTTTTATAGTTGCTTACTCTATTATTGATTATAACAAGATTAAAATTGAGAAAAACATGCTAAATCTAGAGGGGTACTATCTAATAGATATGGATAATAATAAAGAATGGGTTTTTGTGTATGAACATGATAAAGATAAGAGTTTTAAAAATTATTTTAAAACCGAGTGGAATAGAATAAATGAAGGTGAAGAAGGACAATTTAAAACAGAAAATGGGTTATTTACATTTAATACTGTACTTCTAAAGGGGCAAGAATCAAATAAACTTCAATTAAATGGAAAGTCATATAAAATTATTTCTTATTCGCCTTTTGATTTAAACAAGGGATACTATGATGAAAATTTAATTTTAAAAAGTATATCAAGAAAAGCATATATTTTTGTGATAAGTGCAATTATTAGCATTATTATTGCTGTACTAGTAGCTAAGAGTAAGGCTTCAAAAGATAGAATAAAATTTTTCGCAGAGATGGATACCATGACAGGGACTTTAAATAGGAGAGCGGGAATTAATAAACTTGAGAATATATTTAATAAATCAAAGCAATATAGGGAAAAGATAAGTATTTGTTTTATTGACATTAACGGGTTAAAAGATGTTAACGATACTTTGGGTCATAATGCGGGAGATGAGTTAATAAAAACTTCAATGGATATTTTAAAAAAATCTATTAGAGATATAGATTTTATTATAAGGCTTGGTGGTGATGAATTCTTAATTGTTTTCCCTAAAACAGAGTCTAAAGATGCAGAAGAATCATGGAATAGAGCAGTGATAGGCTTTGATAAAATCAATAGTGAGGATAATAGAGAATATTTAATAAGCATAAGCCATGGTATAGCAGAGTATACTCCCCAAGCTAAAAATTATCTAGATGAGTTAATTAGTGAAGCGGATAAAAAAATGTATGATGAGAAAAGAGAAATTAAAAAAAAGGTTAAGGTAATTAAGAATAAGTAAGTATAGGAGATAGTTAAAATTAACGTAATGATTTATGAAATAAAATATAAAGAACCTACAAGCTTTTGCTTGTAGGTTCTTTACATTTCATTATTCTATAACTATATCTTCAAATCTTAGAATTCCTAGAGGATTTAGCCTAGCACCTAAAACACCAGGATTAGTAGCTACAGCTACTTGAGGATGATATAAGAAGATCCAAGGACTATCGTGGATAATTTTCTTTTGGATATCTTCATACACTTTAATACGCTTAGTAGGGTTTATTATTTCTTTAGCAGTATTCATCATTGCTATTACATTTTCATTGTTATATCCTGAAAAGTCTGTGTAATTTGTTAAATTAAAATTAGGTTGAAGGAAATTATCAGCGTCACCTGTATCAGCAATCCATCTACTTATAAATAAATCACTATGAGGTATACTTGGAAAATACTTGTCAGCAGGAACTTTTTCAACTATACACTCTATTCCTACTTTCTTCAGATCCTCAAGGACATATTGTGAGATTTTATTAAAGACAGTATCACTGCTGCCTTCTCTTATAAGTAGTTTAAGCTTTAGTGCAGACCCCATTCTTTTTTTAGCTATTAAATCCTTCACCATAGTAGGATTGTAATCAAAAGAAGGTAAATATTTATTATCAATTATGCTAGGTGGAAAGGGACCCTTAGATTCAATGGCCATGCCACCTAAAATTTCTTTAATAATTCTTTTTCTGTCAATAGCGTAGTTTAATGCTCTTCTTATTTCTTCATCTTGAACAAGTGGAGAATTACTCTTTAAATTGAAACCAGCATAATATGTTCCCATGACATCCTTCATTTTAATTGAGGCTGACTCGGCTTGTTTTAAACTTTCCATAAGAGTTTTGTTATCTATTGTAATAAAACTGTAGCTTTTATTTAAAAACTTTTCTGCTGCGTTTTCTGGTTTAAACTCAATTTCGATTTTGTCAGCATAAGGAGCACCACCAAAGTAATCCTTAAACGCTGTGAGCGTACATCCATCAGCTCTTGTTTCTTGTAAAATGAAGGGACCGCAACCAACAATTTTGCCTTTTTCAAATTCTTCTTTAGCTATAATTGAGCAACAGTATTGTCCAAGATTTAATAAAAAGCCTGTGTAAGGTACTGTAAGTTTTAGGGATAGTCTATATTTATCTAATACTTTTATTCCAATAACTTCTTTAGCTCGTCCTTGTAAATATTCGGCTGCTCCTTCAATGTTTTCAAGAAACCAACTATTAGGTGACTTTGTTGCCGGACTTAAAATTCTTTCATAGGAATATTTAATATCAGATGCAGTAAGCTCTCGCCCATTATGAAACTTTGCACCTTTCCTCAAATTAAAAATCCAAGTTAAATGATCTTCTTCCACATACCAACTTCTTGCTATACCAGGAGATACTTCTCCTGAAGAACCTATGGTTAGTAGAGCTGCGTGAGCATTTACAATTACTTGTCCGCTCTCCTGATCAATGGCCATGCCAGGATCAAACCCAAGAGGCGCACCGTGTATACAGGTTTTTAAAATGGAATCTTCTTTAGTAGTTACATTAATTTCCTCAAGTAATTTATCCGATATATATTTTAAATCCTCTGAAACCTCACATAAAATATTAAGAGATGTTTTTGTATATTGAGTATTTAAAGAAGCCGATTCTACAACTGATAATAATTTCTCAGAAGTATGGTTCATTTCTTCTGTGGAACTTATAACATTTTCTAAATTTTCAGTTTGACTTTCTAGAGCGAGATTTATTTCTGCTGTTACATCAGTGCTGGTTTGTACTGCTTTTATGATATTGTGAAAAACCAACATAGTATTATTAGCTATTTCGGTTCCTTCCTTTACTTTGGCAGTTGTTTTATCCATAGCATCAATTGTATGTTTAATACTTGCATTTATTTCATTTATGGTCTTAGAAATAAATCCAGCAGACTCTACACTTCGCTCTGCTAACTTTTTAACCTCTTGAGCTACTACTGTAAAACCTCTACCAGCCTCTCCAGCTCTAGCGGCCTCAATAGAAGCATTTAAAGAAAGTAGGTTTGTATGATTAGCTATATCTTTAATAACATTTAGCATTTCATTAATATGTGCAGACTTTGTATTAAGATCCATAACAACGGTCTTTGCATCTTCAACAGAGGATTCTATTTCATTCATGGCTTGAATAGAATTGTCTACTGCTCTACTTCCCTCTTGTGCTATTCCCATAGTTTGTTCTGCTATTTGCTTTGAATTTTCGGTGCTTGCTAGCACTTCTTCAGCCAATGCAGAATAATTAGTAATTTCGCTTACTAATTTGTCAATTGAGCTCATCTGAACTTCCACATACTGATTAATATTATTTGTAATACCGATTAAATTTTCTGCAGCAAAACCGGTTTCATCGATTTTGTTACTTAATTTATTTACAATACATTTTTGATTGTGCTTTAAAACTGCAAGTTTATTTTGAGATGGAAAATGTTGAACTTTGTCATTTGTTATATTATTTTCTATAGCAATATCATTAGAATTTGACTTTGTTTTCTTCCAATTTAGCATTCTAATCCTCCTAATTGTAAAAAGTCGTTTCAAAACAATTGTATATATACATTATTAGACAAAATAATGAAAAGGTCAATAGAAGTATTGAATAATTTACGGATTTATGGAGTTTTTTTCTATAAAATGGAAAATACTAACGAAATACTTCTATTATAATTCACATGAATATTAATTTTCCGAGGAGACTACATTTTTGTTAAAAAATGATGAAATAATATCTATAAGTGATCTAAAGATTTTGGAACTACAATGTTAATTTTAAAGGATGCATTGAAATTCCTTTTTCCAGGAGTTCTAAAAAATTATCTCTGGAAACATTAACTGCTCCTAAACTTTCCAGATGAGATGTATAAACCTGACAGTCAATCATAAGGAACCCCTTTTCTTCTAATACTTTGCTTAGAGTAATAAAGGCTGTCTTTGAAGCATTGTCCATAGTTGAAAACATTGATTCACCAAAAAAACATTTTCCAATACTGATACCATATAACCCACCTACCAATTTATCTTCAAACCAGGACTCAACAGAATGAGCAAAACCAAGTTCATGAAGTTTGCAGTAAGCTTCAATCATTTCACTTGTAATCCATGTACCTGTTTCTTTTCTAATATTAGAGCAATAAGATATAACATCTCTGAAACAAGTATCAAAGGAAATTCTATATGTATTTTTTTTTAGTGATTTTTTCATTGAGTGAGAAATTCTAATATCCTTTGGATAAAGAACAAATCTTGGATCAGGTGACCACCAAAGTATAGGTTCGTCATCTGAAAACCACGGAAATATTCCATTAGAATATGCAAGCAATAATCTCTGGGTTGATAGGTCACCTTCTATAGCTAAAAGCCCATCTTCCTCTGAAAGAGATGGATGAGGAAATACTAAATCATCTGATAATCTATAAATTGGCATAATGCACTCCTTTCAAGACACTTATTAATATTTTAATAGTTCTAAAAGTATAACACAATACCTACTTCAAATTCTAGTAAAGGTATGTATGTGCTATAAAACTAAAAATATATGTTAAATAAAGATCTTAAAGTAAATTAAATTAATGTAATAATATTAGGATTCGCAACATAAATACTATTAGGGGAAGGTGATATTATGTCTTTTGAAGAAACAATTTATAAAGAATACAA
This sequence comes from Bacillota bacterium, assembly GCA_021779235.1. Lineage (GTDB taxonomy): Bacteria > Bacillota > Clostridia > Clostridiales > Clostridiaceae > Clostridium_AD. The sequence goes on along the minus strand of JAJYBA010000044.1, from coordinate 5,357 downwards.
ACATGTTGTTACAAAAGCTTATGAGTTGTATGACGATGAACCACTTAAAAGACTTGAATATGTGAAGAAAAATGTTCCTATAGACATATATAATATGTTTTTATTAGAAACATTACAATGGGAAATTTGCATTCTAACTTCTAAAAGACTGGATTTTAAAGGTGGGCACTTAGAACTAATATGTAGGGTTTTAGCGGAAACTATAGGAAATCTGGAGAATGAAACTAAAGTTGAATTGCAGCAATATATGGCTTAAATATCACCTTTATGCACTACAAATTATAGAATAATAAAAAATAACTGTCATGATTGAAGTGTTCAATAATGACAGTTATTTTCTTGTACATTTGCTATAGGAATGGATTAAAGCATCTATGATATATTTTTATATATATTGAATAAATACCTCTCTAGATGGACACAATTCCAAATAAGGAGTGGTAATATGAAAAATAGAAAAATTTTATATTTATTGTTAACAATACTCTTGATTGTTTTCTTTGGTACCAGCTATTCTCTTGCTTATTATATAAATAAAAATGATTTAAAGCTTGAAGCTTGCGATACATTACCATATTTAAGACTCACTGCAAAAGGAATTATTGATAATGAAAAGAATAATTTAAGGCAAACATCAGTGACTACTAATTTGGCTAAGGTAGCTGAGGACACAAAATTTGTTTTTAAGATTAAATATAAAGATAAAGAAGTAAGAAATATGGTATTAGAAAAGCATTTTAATGGATCTACTGAACTAAACAGGAAAACGGTAGCAGAACTTAATGAGTATTTTAAAAATCAAGGCTACACAGTAGAAAATATGAGCACTGATGAAATAGTTTTTATTAATAATAGTGATAGGTATAGTTATAAAGCTAATAGGTACTTTTTAGGGATATACGATGATATGGTAACTATTTATAAGACAGATAAAAACGGAAACATAATAGCCCATAAACTATTTAATTCTAATATATATGAAGTAAATGGTAAAGAACAACAATATGACTTTGAAGCACAAGATAAGGGTGAATTACAATATATCAAAATAGATGAACTGAAAGAAAAAGATGGCTTAGTGGATAAGTTAATTAAAGGTGGAAAATCTAGCCAAGACATTGATGTTAATGATAATTATGAAAAATGGGAATTCGAAAGTGCTGGAGAGGCTTTTGATTATGCTAGGGGTTTATTAAAGTCTTAACAAATTGATGTTAAATAAAAAAATATGCATTCAAACCTTAAGAAGAATATATTTCTTAAGGTTTTTTGACTTGTTTGGATAACTTCTGGAAAATCATCAATTTATTAGGCTGAAGATGTTGGTATAGCATAGCTCAGGTGAATTTTTGAACTATAGTAACCTAATATAAAATTGCTAAAAGTTAGACATTTCGATTAATATATGCCTTAATTATTGAATTAATAGCGTTTAGGTGGTAAAGTATTATATAGTCGCCCTGAAAATGTGAGGAGAACAGTTAATAATTGCTATCTCCACTAGAGAACAACAAGGAGGAAATATTATGTACGAATATATAAAAGGAATTTTTATAGGTATTAATAAAGATTACATTGTAGTAGATAATAATGGTATGGGTTACAAAATATATACCTCCGGAAGTACTATGGCAAAAATGCCTAAAACTAACGAAAGTGTGTTATTATATATAAAACAAATTGTTAGAGAAGATTTTATTGGGCTATATGGTTTTCTAACAAAGGATGAGATAGAGATGTTCAGTCTTGTAATTAGTATAAACGGAGTTGGGGCTAAAGCGGCCTTATCACTACTCTCTATTTGCAGTGTTTCAAATTTAAAATATGCTATTGTATCTGGAGATGAAAAAACTATTGTGCGGGCACCAGGTATAGGCAAGAAAATTGCTCAAAGAATAATTCTAGAGCTCAGAGAAAAAATCCATCTTGAGCAGTCTGCAGTTAATAATTTATCACAGCTCTCAGGTAGTGATTTAGTAGAGGATAGAAAACTTATAGAAGTTTTAGGAGCCCTTCTTTCACTTGGATATTCTGAAAAGGAAGCGGAAAAGGCTTTAAAAGCTATAAATAAAGAACAATCACTTGAAAATATGATTAAAGATTGTTTAAAATATTTAATGAACTAAGGTGGGAGTATACTATGGATGATATTGAGGAAAGAATTATTACTTCTTCTATCATTGAAGAAGACATGGATGCAGAATATTCCCTAAGACCCCAAAAGCTTAGAGAGTATATCGGTCAATCAAAGGTGAAAGAAAAATTGGATATATTTATTAAAGCAGCTCAAAATAGAGAAGAAGCTCTTGATCATGTGCTTTTATATGGACCTCCTGGCCTTGGTAAGACAACGCTTGCTAATATTATTGCAAAGGAAATGAAGGGAAACTTAAAAGTAACCTCTGGACCTGCAATTGAAAGAGCGGGGGATTTGGCATCTATTTTAACTAGTTTGAGCGATTATGATGTGCTTTTTATTGACGAAATACATAGGCTTAATAGAGCTGTAGAGGAAATTTTATATCCTGCTATGGAGGATTATGCTTTAGATATCGTAATTGGAAAAGGAGCTTCAGCAAAATCCATCAGATTGGATTTACCCAAGTTTACACTTATTGGTGCTACAACTAGAATTGGATTATTAACAGCACCTCTTCGTGATCGATTTGGTGTGTTAAGTGCCATGGAATATTATACTGAAGATGAGTTGAAAGAAATAATAATTCGTTCCTCCTCTATTTTAAAGGTAGAAATAACGGAAGAAGCAGCAGTGGAAATTGCAAAGCGTTCAAGAGGTACTCCAAGAATCGCTAATCGCTTGCTTAAGAGGGTTAGAGATTATTGTGATGTTAAGGGAAATGGAATTATAGATTTTAACTTAGCAAAATCAGCAGCAGAACTTCTTGAAATAGATAGTGAAGGCTTCGATAGAATTGACAATAAAATGCTTGAGGCAATTATAGATAATTTTAAAGGTGGACCAGTAGGTATAGAGACTTTATCTTATTTTGTAGGAGAAGAACTAGGAACTTTAGAGGATGTCTATGAGCCTTATTTAATCCAAAAGGGATTTATAATAAGAACTCCAAGGGGAAGAATAGCTTCTGAAAAGGCCTATAAACATTTACATAGACCTATAAAAAAATCCAATAGAGATGAAAATCTAAAACAATTTACAGTATTTGATGATGAAGACAATGAGGTCTAAATGATTTTTACATAAGAAAGGGTGTAGTTTTTTGAAAGTAAAGGATTTTTATTTTGACTTACCAGAGGAGCTTATTGCACAGCATCCACTTGAAAAAAGAGATGAGTCAAGGCTTATGGTAGTTAATAAAATGAGTAAAGAAATAGAGCACAAGCAGTTCAAAAATATAATTGATTATTTAAACCCAGGAGATTGCTTAGTACTAAATGACACTAGAGTTTTGCCTGCAAGACTTCTAGGTGTTAAAGAAGGTTCAGGAGGTAAAATGGAATTCCTTCTTCTTAAGAGAATAGATAAGTACCAATGGGAAACCTTAGTTAAGCCTGGGAAAAGAGCAAAGATTGGAACTAGATTTGTTTTTGGTAATGGAGAGCTAAAGGCAGAGGTTACAAGTATTTCTGAGGGTGGAAGTAGAATAGTTAGGTTTGAATTTGAAGGAATCTTTGAAGAGGTCTTAGATAAATTAGGAGAAATGCCCCTACCACCATATATAACAGAAAAATTAGAAGATAAAGAACGGTATCAGACCGTATTTTCAAGAGAAGTAGGATCAGCAGCAGCCCCTACAGCTGGACTTCATTTTACAGAAGACTTACTACAGCAAATTAAAGCTAAGGGTGTACACCTTGCCTTCGTGACACTACATGTAGGGTTAGGAACTTTTAGGCCTGTAAAAGCTGAAGCTGTGGAAGAACATGAAATGCATTCAGAGTATTATATGCTAAGTGATGAAACTGCAAGGATAATAAATGAAGCAAAAGAAAAGGGTGGCAGAGTAATTGCTGTAGGGACTACTTCTAACAGAACCTTAGAAAGTATAGCAGATGAAAATGGCAAAGTATGTGAAAAATCCGGTTGGACAGATATTTTTATCTATCCAGGGTATAAATTTAAAATTGTTAATGCATTAATAACCAACTTTCATTTACCAGAATCCACACTAATAATGCTAGTTAGCGCATTTGCAGGTCAAGAGTTAGTTATGGGTGCATATGAGACAGCGGTAAAAGAAAAATATAGATTCTTCAGTTTTGGAGACGCAATGTTTTTATATTAGTAAAGAAATAAGAGTATAGAAAGAAGGGTAAATATGTATAAATTACTTAAGAAAAGTGGTAAAGTAAGACGTGGTGAATTTACAACGCCTCATGGCACCATTCAAACGCCTGTATTTATGAATGTAGGGACCCTAGCAGTTATTAAGGGTGCCGTTTCCTCCATGGATTTAAAAGAAATCAACTGTCAAGTTGAATTATCTAATACCTATCATTTGCACTTAAGGCCGACAGATAAGGTTGTAAGACAAATGGGTGGGTTACATAAATTTATGAATTGGGATAGACCTATCCTAACTGATTCAGGTGGGTTTCAAGTATTTTCTCTTTCCTCTATGAGAAAGATTAAAGAAGAAGGAGTTTACTTTAATTCACATATTGATGGTAAGAAAATATTTATGGGTCCAGAAGAAAGTATGCAAATACAAAGCAATTTAGGATCTACTATTGCAATGGCCTTCGATGAATGTATACCAAACCCATCAACCAGAGAATATGTAGTTGATTCAGTAGCAAGAACTACAAGATGGTTAGAACGATGTAAGGCTGAAATGGATAGATTAAATTCTCTTTCTGATACAGTAAATAACAAACAAATGTTATTTGGCATAAATCAAGGTGGAACTTATGAGGATATTAGAATAGAGCATGCTAAAACAATTAGTGAAATGGATCTTGATGGCTATGCTATAGGTGGTCTGGCAGTGGGCGAGACTCATGAAGAAATGTATAGAACCATTGATGCAGTTGTTCCACACTTGCCAGAGGATAAACCAATATATCTTATGGGAGTAGGTCTTCCAAGTAATATTTTAGAAGCTGTATCAAGAGGAGTAGACTTTTTTGATTGTGTATTGCCAGCAAGAAATGGAAGGCATGGACATGTATTTACAAAAGATGGTAAAATAAATATAATGAATGCTAAATTTGAACTAGATGGTGCACCTATTGATGAAGGTTGTGAGTGTCCTACTTGTAAACATTATACTAGAGCATACATAAGACACCTATTCAAGGCAAAAGAAATGTTAGCCATGAGGCTTTGTGTGCTTCATAATCTGTACTTCTACAACAAACTTATGGAAGACATTAGA
>JAJYBA010000043.1 GCA_021779235.1 Bacillota bacterium | reverse complement strand
TAATTACAGCAATATTTTACAAATAAAAAGTTGCTTGTATGAGGGAAGTGAATTTGCTAATTTCTTTGTGAGATAAATAGATAAAGTTTAATAATGAGAAAAATTTTTCTTGCGAGGCGAAAAATAATATGCTATAAACAAGATTCACTTCTTCAATTAACAAGTCCAAATGTGTTGTAATATTTATAAAGCAATTAAGAGAAAAAATAGGTATTATGTTTGGTAATCCTGAAACAACTACCGGTGGCCGTGCACTTAAATTTTATTCATCCATAAGGCTTGATATAAGAAAGATTGACACTATAAAAGTAGGTGATGACTTTCTTGGAAATAAAACGCGTATAAAGGTAACGAAAAACAAGGTTGCACCTCCTTTTAAGCAAGCTGAATTCGATATAATGTATAATGAGGGTATCTCAAGGGAAGGTAACTTGATAGATATAGGTGTTAATGAAGAAATAGTTCAAAAGGGCGGGGCTTGGTTTTCATATATACTTTTCGAATCTTTAATCTGATGTACTTTTAATATAACTGCTAAGGCAATTAATGATATTAAAGAAATGTAATTACTGAAATGGTGTAAGGTTATTTTTAGTATAAAACATAAATTATAAGGACATAATGTAACTTCAATTACTTTGAAGGGAATGATGACCTAATGACGTTTAATAAAGTAGAAATATGTGGGGTAAATACTTCAAAATTACCAGTATTGAAAGAAAAAGAAAATAAACAGTTACTATATAGAATACAAAATGGCGAGTATGAGTGTAGAGAAAAATTTATTGAAGGAAACTTAAGATTGGTTTTAAGCGTGATACAGCACTTTAATAATAGAGGAGAAAATTTAGATGATATATTTCAAGTAGGTTGTATTGGGCTCATGAAGTCTATAGATAATTTCGATTTAAGCTTAAATCTTAGGTTTTCAACATATGCAGTACCTATGATCTTTGGGGAGATAAGAAGGTATCTAAGAGATAATAACTCTATAAGGGTTAGTAGGTCATTAAGGGATACCGCATATAAAGCATTAAAGGTTAGAGAGAGATTATCTAGTGAAAACAATAAAGAGCCTACAGTATCTCAAATAGCAAACGAACTAGGGATACCAAGGGAAGAAGTGGTATTTGCCTTAGATGCGTTGCAAGACCCTGTATCTTTGTTTCAACCAATTCATCATGATAGTAGTGATGAAATTTGCGTAGTAGATCAAATAAGAGACACTAAAAACTTAGATGATAGTTGGATTGAAAGCATATCAATTAAAGATGGACTAAAAAAGTTAAAAGATAGAGAAAGGCTAATTTTAAATTTGAGGTTTTTTGATGGAAAAACACAAATGGAAGTAGCTGATGAAGTAGGCATATCCCAAGCACAAGTATCTAGAGTAGAAAAAAATGCATTAAAGCATATGAAAAAGTATTTATAGGTCCTCTAGTAGGATCTTTTTTTATAAATTTTTTAAAAGACTTATCTTAAAAATTACATATTATGCATATAAAAACTAGATGTTTCTTTTATCCTTTATTATATAAATATATGCATATATTTCTATGAGTATTATTTAGGATACTGCATAAGATACCAGTACAAAAAAATAAATATTAGTTAGAGGAGGTAATGTATATGTCAAGAAATAGAGCATTAGTACCACAGGCTAAAGAAGGATTAAACAGATTTAAAATGGAAGCTGCCAGTGAGGTAGGAGTAAATCTTTCAAATGGTTACAATGGAGATTTAACTTCAAGAGAAAATGGTTCAGTAGGCGGACAAATGGTTAAAAAAATGGTTGAATCTTACGAAAAGAATTTATAATTGAAAAGGGAGCGAGTTAGGAGGTCACTGAAAAAGGTACCTCGCTAATTGGCTCCCTTTTTCTTTGTTTTTCATAAACAGTTTATTAGATATGGTTGGAGATATCACGTTTTGACGCTTACATAACAGGTAGAAGTGCATTCCCACAAACTTTAAAATGTAGGTAATATTAATGGAATAAAGATTTTCAAGATTATATGGAACACAGTTTTATAAATGGCATCCGATGAATAAATATATATTATAAATATATTTAGAGGTGAAAGATGAAAACCGTCGTAATAAGGGAATTTGGAAATTGTGAAATAGAATCTATTTATGAATTAGATATTACTAAAAATGTGATTAAAGATTGTTGTGGTTGTTGGAGTTGTTGGTGGAAAACTCCCGGTAGATGTATAAATAAAGATTTGGACGAGTTTTATGCTAAATATTTAGAAGCAGATAAGGTAGTTATATTTTCTAAGGTTACAAAAGGTTTTGTAAGTGGGAATTTAAAAAGTCTTTTTGATAGGATTATACCTTTGTTTATACCTTACGTAGAAGCATCCACTGGAGAATCAAGACATGTGCCTAGATATGAAAAATATCCTGCTATTGAATTTTATTATGAAGGTAATTTTGTAACTAAAGATGGCAAACAAATTTTTGAAGATTATATTTATCGTACCTTTGATATGTTTGAATCAAAGAAGGTTACAGTTAAGCCAATTATAGAGTATAGAGAATAATATAGTGGAGGAATTTATGAATACAATAATTCTTAATGGATCCCCTAAGGGGCAAAAGGGTAATTCTGAAATCTTTATTAGACATTTTATAAGTGGGATGAAATCTCCCAGTGAGGTAAAATATATTAGCAAAGAAGATCCTAGGACTCTTGCAGAGTATGTAAAAGACTTTGATACTATTATTTTTGTGCTTCCACTTTATATTCATAGTATGCCAGGGGTTACAATGCGTTTTATAGAGTGTTTACAGCCAGCAGAGATTTCTGAAAATAAATCAATTGGCTTTATTTTGCAAGGTGGTTTTCCAGAGTCAAATCAATACAAATATGTAGAGCAATACTTTGGTGCACTTTCAGAGGAACTTAATAGAACTTATTTAGGAACAGTAATAAAAGGAAATTCAGCAGGTACGTATATGATGCCAAGTTTCATGACGAAAAAGCTTTTTAAGTCGTTAAAACGCTTAGGTGAAATCTATGAGAAAACTCATGCCTTTGATAGTGCCATTATAGAAGAGTTTAAAAAGCCCTATGAACTTAAGGGGTTTACTCTTGCAAAGATGAATTTTGCTACTAAGCTAGGGTTAAATAAAGTGTTCTGGGATAAATTTTTAAAAGAAAATGGTGTGCTAGATAAATGTCTAGATAGGCCATTTTTAGAGAAAAAGATGTAGTAAGTGGGTTTGATGTGACCCACTTACTACAAATTCAGCAAACACATAAGGGCAACATGTATTAAACAATTTCTCATCGCCTGCTTACTTATAATCTAGATTACAAACTTAATATAGTCCTTGACACCATGTCAAGGTCAATGTTTTTTTTACAATTAATCTCTTATGGCATTTGATTTATGAAGTAGATACTCTTTTTTATTAAGAGGGTTATAGGTTGTCTTTTTACGACTTTTACCTATCTCAAAGGGTACTGCCTTATACCCATAAAACTTCGTTATAAACATTCCTTTACCTTCTGTATAGGCTGCTATTTTTATTTTATATTCTTTTGAATGTTCTACAGGAATGCATCCCTTTATTAAAAATTCATCTTCAATAAGCATTGGACTTTCAAAAGTTGCCTTCATAATCTCTAAATCCCAAATAGCCTTACTCAAAACTAGCCTAGGAACCCTTAGTTCAAATTCATGCAAAGGCTCTAATAGGTCAGTTTTAGCCTGATATAAGGCCTCCATAAATACCATCGGTGTTACATTTCTAAAATCTGAGGGGGTACTCATAGGACTAAAAAACTCACCACAAGTAAGTGTAACTTTTACATCTGTAACCTCCCAACCAAATAGTCCTTCTTTGGCTGTTTTAATTACCGCCTCTTCAATTGCATTTTGAAAAGATTTGGGCAAGGATCCCGTTGAAACATTAGAGATATATCTTAGACCTTCACCTCTCCCTAAAGGATCTATCTTTAATCCTACAGTTGCACAAAAAGGATTTAACTCTTCCCACATTTTCATTATTGCGTTGCCTACCCCTATAGGAGTTTCTTTATATATGGTATGGATATTTGAAAACTCTACTTTTATTCCATAGGAATCCTCTAAGATTGAACGCAAAATATCCATCTGGACTTCACCAAATAAATTAACGTAAATTTCTTTTTCAATGTCATCTGTTCCTAGTTCTAGAAGTGGGTCTTCTTCAGTAAGTAAAGTTAATGCCTTAAACAAATTTCCCGTATCTTCTTTACTTATAGCAGTTATTGTGGTTCTGAATGTTGGTTTAGCTATGGATATATTCTTCATCTTACTAATAGGTAGCCCAATGATATCACCAATTTGCAAACTCTTAAGCCCATATAGAACTCCAATATCACCAGCACTTATACATTGTGCTTCAATTAAATTACCATTTTCTAAAAGGTTAATCTTTTTAACTTTCTCTATACTATCCTTATTATAAACAGTAATAACATCTCTTACAGATATTTTACCTCCAAATAACCTTACAAACACCTTTTTTTCATTTCCATCTGTTCTATCTATTTTAAATACTATTGCAGACAAATCACCGCCACTACATTGATCTGCACTTGGCAAGTAATTGCAAATCCCATCTAATAAATTTTTAACACCAAGTCCAATGGAAGCTGCTCCACAAAAAACTGGGTATAAACTTCCTTGCTTTGAATAAAAAGATATCTTTTCCTGTATGTCAACGTTACTAATATCTGCACCCTCCACATAAGCTTCTAAAAAGGCTTCATCTAGATCTGATAAAACGTCAATTATATCACCATTAACTATATTTGATTCTATTACTTCATTAATATAAACCTCTTTGCTGCCTTCACTATAAACATCCTGCAGCCTGACAATCTTATCAGACATGGTCTTTTTTATTTCAGCAAGAAGTTTGCTTAAGTCAGCTCCAGCTCTATCTAGCTTATTTATGAATATTAATATTGGGATATTAAGTGTCCTTAAGGTATTAAATAATATTCTCGTTTGAGATTGAATTCCTTCTACTGCGGATATAACTAATATGGCTCCATCCAAAATGCTTAAAGAACGTTCTACCTCTGAGATGAAATCTACATGTCCAGGGGTATCAATAATGTTAACTTTTATATCCCTCCATGTAAAGGAGATAGTTGAGGCTTTAATTGTAATTCCCCTCCTGCGTTCAAGTTCCATGGAATCTGTTTGAGTATTACCTGAGTCAACTCTGCCAACTTCTTTTATAACTCCACTGAAGTATAAAAGATTTTCTGTAGTAGTGGTTTTTCCAGCATCAACGTGGGCTACAATTCCTATATTAATTGTTTTCATAATATATCATCTCCTAAATAAAAAAGCCGTAAATGAACAAACCTTCACTTACAGCCTCTAATTATATAACTCAAATACAAACATTAAATATAAGTTTTAATTTATAGAACTTAACTAATTATTAGATAAAGTCACGTAAATTAAATCTATATCATATTTATAGTTGCGGCAAAATAGGCATAAAAATACCGTGTCTTAAACACGGTTATCCTATAATGCAAATAAGGCGTAACATGCTCATTTCAATATTGATCAATTTAGAAGTACACAAATAAACATGGCTGCAATTAATTCTTTAAAATTAACACTACCACAAATAATCCTTGACTAATTCAAGATTTATTTTAAATTTACTTCCAAAACAATCATTATTCAGTTCGTTTAGTTACAAACTACCTCTTTGCGCATATTAAAACATCCTTACATTTATATTTTTTATTATATTTTATTTAGTCTACTTTTATTATACATAGATTTTCATTCTTTTCAATGCTTTTTTATTTTCATTAAATCATTATCTTCGATGGTGCAATATTAACAACTTTGGAAACAAATTTGAAGTTTCCAAAATATGTTAAAGAAATTAACTTTACTACAATTCCTTTTTCAGTAATAAAAGCATCATTATATTCAAAACAGTCTTATTTTAGTTCTTCTAAAACCTTAACTACTCTCTTTAATTCTTTTCTAATTTTAAGCTGTTGAGGACATTTCGTTTCGCACATGCCACAATCTACGCAGGCTTCTGGTAATGCTGGTTTTGATGGGTGCTTTTTATAGGTTTCAAACCCGCTTTTGGCAGCTCCTGTTAAACCATAAACATTGTGATAAGTGTATATTTTAAATATCTCAGGGATATCTATGTTCTTAGGACACGGCTGACAGTAATTACATCCAGTACAATACAATTCTGAAAAATTTCTAATCTCTTCTAGGGCAATATTAGCTTTGTCCCATTCTGCCTTAGTCATATAAGTCTCAAGATTTGCGATGGCAAGGTTCTTTTCTAGCATATCCATATTTTGCATACCTGATAGAGCAAGACTTATGTTCTCATTTCCTAAAACAAATCTTAATGCAAGTTCATAGGTGGCTATAGATTCTTTACCCGTAATTTTTTTTGTGAGTTCAGTAGGTGCTGCTAGTCTACCACCTGCTACTGGTCCCATAGCGGCTACTGCTAGGCCTTTTTTTCTAGCATAGGCCATGGACTTTTCATTTGCTCTGTCAAGAAGATTATATTGGCATAGAACTGATTCAAAAATTCCTTCTCCAGCATCAATAATGTCAATCATGTTCTCAGGTGCATCATGAAAAGAAAAACTCAAATGTCTTATAAGTCCTTCTTCCTTTGCTTTTCGCGCTTCATTAAAAAGATCGTTAGTTTTAGCTATTTCTAGCTTATTTAAGTTCATACCCCAAAAATGATAAAAATCTATGTAGGTTGTGTCCATATTTTTTAAACTGTTCTCAAGAAATTCTCTCATATCAGAAGGGCTTTTAATATTACCCATAGGGAGCTTTGTAGTTAGCTTAACCTTGTCTCTTACGTCTTTTAAGGCTTTTCCCATTGCATATTCACTATTTTTGTGACAGTAATTAGGGGCTGAATCAAAGTAGTTTATACCACTTTCATAACCTTTAAAAAGCATAGGTAAGGCTTTTTCCTCATCGATATACCATTTGCCATTTAGTTCTACCTCAGGCAGTCGCATGCAGCCAAAGCCTAGGACTGAAACCATTTCTCCTGTATTACCAAAATTTCTATACTTCATTATTCTAATTCCCCCTTGTATTCCTTATAAGTACTTAACAATTATCAATTGTTAAGCCCCTTTAGTATTCTCCTTTAATTACAAAAAACGAACCCCGAATTATTCCAGCAAGTTTAGACTTCTGCCTAGCAAACTTAAACTTCCCCTCTAACTCCTTTGGTATCTCCATCCCCTCAGAAAGCTTTAAACCAACGGCCCGTTTCTTAGGGTCATCAACGGTATACATGACGTTGATCGCAAGACCATCCTCATAAAAGACGTAGGCAAATTTGATATTTTCCACTTGAAAACGAGATGTTTCTAAAGGTTTGGCTGCAAATTCAATACCACGTTCTTTCAAAATTGCGTTGGCATAATCCAGTGTATCCTGGCTTTCGCTAGCTGGTACAACCGTAAATTCATGCTTGTATTTGTTCATAAAGTAACGGGCTTCATTAGCACGTAAACCAGCAAGTGCTTCTACTACAGGTGAAGACTCTAAACCAACTGTAGACACATTTTTAAAATCAACGATATAAGACATTTCAATTCCTCCTTATAGTCGGAAGACGGGGTAATTTGACCCACTCACTCCCGCTCGTAAATTGCCCATTAAAGTCCATTTAGGACTTTAACCCCCTTTATCTATCTATTTCTTAACAACAGGGATCCACATTTCACCAAAAACTAAGCCGTTTTGCTGTCCCATCTTAACTGTTGTATTTGGTCCACCAACATAGGCAAAGTTCTTTGCTTCTGGCAAAACCTTACCAAAGGCAAGGCCAGCAAGCTTATTTTCCAATTCATTAGCCGTCTTCCCTTCCCCTTTAACAACTAAGTATTCCCCCTTAGGAAATTGGATAACTCTGGCTTCCTCTGGTGCTGATGCCTCTGTCATGACGCCAGCATAATGCATCATCTTGTTATTCACCGCTTCATTCACGGTAAAAACGTAGTCATTTGTGGCCATGGCTTTTAAAGTTTCAAGCCTTCCATCTTGGCTGATGGTCTGCCAAAAATCTGACTTTTCCTTGTTTAAGCCAGCAAAATCTGTGTAATGGCTCTTAAGCTCAGTTCCAAAACCTAATACGGTAAAGCTGGCTTTTTCTTCTAGGGTATAATCTGCCATATTCAAAACCTTCCTCTTTTTTAAAATTAATTAATTAATTTGTATTCTTCACTTGATAGGTATATAATATTCTTAAATCATGTCAAAAAATGATACTGTTTAGGAGGCCCTATGAAAAAGGTTGAACGGATTAATATCATCATGCGGTATATCAACAACCGCGCCCACTTTACAATTTCTGAAATCATGCGAGAATTTAACATCTCTCGTTCCACAGCTATTAGAGATATCAGGGATATTGAGGCCATGGGAATGCCACTTGTCACAGAAGTTGGAAGGGATGGGGGGTATTCTGTCATGAATAACTCCGTCCTACCTGTTGTTCACTTTAACGACAATGAGGTCAAAGCTCTTTTTATTGCCTTTATGGCCACAAGAAATCAACAACTCCCATATCTAAAGAGTCGTCAGTCTATAGCTGAAAAATTACTTGGCCTCATATCAGAAAATCAGCAAGATGACCTAGTTCTTTTAAATCAAATCTTGCTTTTTGAAGGGACCAATCCCCATAATCCAGACATACTTAATCTTTCAGACCTACCTCATCCCATATTGGAAAAGCTTATCCAAATTCTCCTTTTGGATAGATATTTATCGATTTCCATCAAAGAAGGGGAGGTAATAAAGTCTTACTCAATTTATCTCTTGCACCTTTATCACGAAAATAGCCTTTGGCTGATTGAAGGCTTTGACTTAAAGGAAGAAAAGAAGCAACTATTTTCTGTTGACCATCTCACCAATGTCACACCCTACGAGGCGAAAAAGAGATTAAGTGATCAAAAGATTTTAGAAAAATTAAGCAAGCAAGAAGAAGTAATTAACCTTGTCCTTGAACTTGGTCCAAAAGCCATTGCCCAGTACAAAAAATACCATCCGTTAAAGGTTTCAATTTCCTATACGAACCCTTACCTAGCCACAGGCGTTCTAAAGACTTTTATCAACGTTAATAAATCCGAAGAATTGACAGAAATGATAAATTGGCTACTTTTCCTAGGTGAGGATATCAAGGTTAGGGAAGTGCCAGAAGAAGTCTTAGAAGGTTTACAAAAGAGAGTATGCTTGTACTGACCATAAGAAGTGCTATACAGAACTATAATCTAATGAACAATAATATTTAAATGTGTACTAACTTAATATTAGAAGAATAAAATAGCACTATACATGGAGAAATTAAGAGTATTATAGAGATATAATATAAAAAATCAATAAATTTCAAGTATTTTTCTTTATATTGAAGAAATATGACACAATATATAAATTGCGGTTATCACAACGTCAACCTTTATAATTGTGGTAAGAAAGGAGGGAATGGCTTGAATCAAAAACTATATAGTATCACTGAATTTGCAAATGAATCATCTGTTTCTACTCGAACACTGAGATATTATGATAAAAAGGGACTATTAATACCATCACATTATAATAGATTAGGGTATCGTATGTATACAAATAAAGATTTCATAAAGTTACAGTATATTTTAGCACTAAAATTTCTTGGATTTTCGTTATCAGAAATTAAATTGTTTCTTCAAACGAGTTCGCAAAAATTTGAAGAAGTCCTCTCTCAACAGAAAATGATGATGAAGGATAAAAAAACGCAAATAGAAACAGTCATTAGTGCAATTGAAGAAACAGAAAAATTATTGAAAGCAAATCAGTTTGACTATAAATCAATTATAAAAGTGGTTCAGGCAGTACAGATGGAACTTAAACCAACTTGGATGAATCAATATTTAACAACTGAACAGCGAGAATATATGAGGGATTTGGCAAAAAAATCTTATAGCGAAGAAGCATTACAAAAATTAGCAGATCGAGGGTGGACTGAAGAAAATCAGAAAAGTTATAATGAGAGATATAATCTTTTTCGTACGGAACTTAAAAGATTAGTTGAGCAAGGAGTAGACCCTGCCAGTACAGAAGCACAAGCAGTGGGGCAATTATTGTATGATATAAACAATGGTTATATTCAAGGAGACCCTGATATACGAGATGGAGTGAGAAAGTCGTGGGAAAATTATAATTCTATTCCCGATAATAGAAAGCCATCAGTCTATAAAATATCAGATGAAGAGAGAGAGTTTATTAAAAATGTAATGACAACTTTTTATAAAAATAAGACAATTGAAAAATAGATAAGTTGTTAATATTGCAGCTTCAAAGAAGATGAACAG
>JAJYBA010000042.1 GCA_021779235.1 Bacillota bacterium | reverse complement strand
TATCTGATTGTATGGATGTTATATACAAATTCTTATAAAAAACTAGAAAAATGGATTATTGGATTTGTCTCTCTAATAGGAATATCCTTTATATTCGAACTAAGCCTTGTTCATATCGAATGGGGAAAGGCAATGGTAAGCTGGGTTAAGCCTTCTTTTCCTAAGGGTTCTATTCCAATAATAATGAGTGTTCTAGGCGCAGTCGTAATGCCCCACAACCTGTTTTTGCATTCTGAAGTAATACAAAGTCGTCAGTGGAATTTAAAAGATGAAAGTGTAATAAAAAAGCAGTTGAAATATGAATTTATGGATACATTTTTTTCAATGATAGTAGGATGGGCTATAAACAGTGCTATGATACTTATTGCTGCAACTACTTTCTTTGCACAGAAAGTTCAAGTTACTCAGCTTGATCAAGCTCAGCAAATGTTAACACCTCTACTTGGCAACACAGCATCGGTGATCTTTGCTTTAGCCCTACTCTTTGCCGGAATCTCCTCTTCTGTCACCGCAGGTATGGCTGGTGGTAGTATTTTTGCTGGGATATTTGGTGAACCTTATGATATTCATGATAGCCATACTAAACTGGGAGTAGGAATTACTTTAGTAGGCGCTGCAATAGTTATATTTTTTATAACCGAACCATTTAAAGGGCTCATTTACTCACAAATGCTCTTAAGTATACAACTTCCTATAACTATATTCTTGCAGATATATTTAACTTCTTCTAAAAAAGTTATGGGCAAATATGTTAACACTAGCTTTGATAAAATCGCACTTTGGACTATTGGACTTATAGTAGCCGCACTTAACATAATGCTATTATTGAGCTATATATTATAAACAAAGGAATTGGGCACAGCATGTTGCTCAATTCCTTTTTTATTATTTAAATAGGAATTAAATCACCTCTTTGCTAATATACATAGTTAAAGTGCGATAATGAAGCTTTAGGCATGTAAAAAGATAACCTACTCTCTTGATTGGTTATTTTTGAAGTTGCCTTAGATAAGGAGGTATTTAAAATGCCAAAAAAAGAAATGATAGCTATGATATTAGCAGGTGGGCAAGGTAGTAGACTTAAGATGCTTACTAAAAGCACGGCAAAACCTGCAATACCTTTTGGGGGTAAGTATAAGATTATTGATTTTACTCTAAGCAATTGTTCAAATTCAGGAATAGATACAGTGGGGGTATTAACACAATATCAACCACTTACTTTAAATTCTCACATAGGTATAGGTATTCCTTGGGATTTAGATAGAAACAACGGTGGTGTTACTTTACTTCCTCCTTATATGCATGAATCTGGAGGAGACTGGTATAAAGGCACTGCTAATGCAATTCATCAAAATACTAATTTTATAGACTCCTATGATCCAGAATATGTACTTATTCTCTCTGGAGACCATGTTTATAAAATGGACTATTCTAAAATGCTTGATTTTCATAAAGAAAAGTGCGCTGATGCTACTATAGCGGTTATTGAAGTTCCTTTAGAGGAAGCGCCTAGATTTGGAATAATGAATACTACTACAGATAATAAAATATATGAATTTGAAGAAAAACCACAGAACCCTAAAAACAACATGGCTTCTATGGGTGTATATATTTTTAATTGGAAATTTCTTAAGAATTTTTTAAAGGATGATGAAAACAATAGACAGTCTAATAACGATTTCGGAAAAAACATTATACCTGCTATGCTTAAAAATGAAAAGAATCTATATGCATACCCTTTTAAAGGTTACTGGAAAGATGTAGGTACTATTAAAAGCCTTTGGGAAGCAAATATGGATTTAATAGATGACAATAATGAACTAAATATTCATGATGAAACTTGGAGAATATACTCCATAAACCCTACCAATCCAGCTCAATATATAGGTCCTAAAGCAAAAGTTACTAATTCTTTAGTAGTAGAAGGATGTATCGTCCTTGGAGAAGTTTCTAATTCAGTATTATTTCAAGGAGTTACAGTTGGAAAAAATTCTAAGATATCAAATTCGGTGATAATGCCTAATACCAAAATAGCAGACAATGTTATTATTGATAAAGCTATAATTGGTAATAATGTTATTATAAGACGCAATTCTCTTATAGGTGTTTCTGATGATATAACTCTCATCGCAGAAGGCACTGAAATTAAATCTAATTCAGTTATAAGATGAGGTGATTAAATGCTTACTAATTATATGGGTATATTAAATTTAAACGAAAATGAAACAAATATAATAAGTCTTACTAAAAATAGGCCCCTAGCTGCCATTCCTATAGCTGCTAGATATAGAATTATAGATTTCACATTATCTAATATGGTTAATTCAGGTCTTAGGAACATTGGAATTTTTACTCAAAGTAAATCTCGTTCTTTGGTAGACCATTTAGGTTCGGGCAAACCTTGGGACTTAAATAGAAGGCTTAATGGGCTATTTGTTTTCAATTTTGGAATTGCGAACATTTCTTTAAATGATGCAGAAATGTTGTGGAACAACATGGAGTATATATATAGAAGTAAAGAAAAAAATGTGATTCTTTCTCCTTCTTATATGATAGGAAATATAGATTATATAGAAGCTGTGAAATACCATGAAGAGAAAAAGCAAGATATAACTGTTATATATAAAAATATTAATACTGGAACTAAAAATTTCTTGAATTGTGACGTGTTAAATATAGATGAAAACAATGATGTACTAAGTGTAGGAAAAAATATTGGCGCTGACGATAGTTTAAATATTTCCATGGAAATGTTCATTATGAAAAAAGATCTTTTAATATCACTTATTAATAAATGTGTCCAAACTGGCTCTTATTCTACTATTAAGGAAGCTATATACAGAAATCTTAAAAATCTAAAGGTTACTGCTTATGAATTTAAAGGCTATCTTCAATGTGTTAACTCAATAAGCGCTTACTATAAAGCTAATATGGATATGTTAAACCTAAAAACAACTAAAGAATTATTCTTTAGTAATGGACCTATTTATACAAAAACTAAAGATGAACCGCCTACTAAGTATTCCAATGAAAGCAAAGTAACCAATTCTTTAATTGCTGACGGTTGTGTTATAGAAGGAATCATTGAAAATAGCATTATAGCAAGGGGTGTTGTGGTTCATAAAGGCGCTGAAATAAAAAATAGTATTATCCTTCAAAACTGCGAAATCAAAGAGGATTCTAAGCTGTTCAATGTTGTAATGGATAAAAATGTAATTGTAGATAAAGGTAAAGAGCTTAATGGTGATGAAGAATTCCCACTTGTAATTGAAAAAAGAGCTTTATTTTAACGACATTTCAGAAGGAAAGCCCCCCATCTAGAATTGGCGTGAACCGCCCTAACAAATATTAAACTTCAGTAGTAGTATAAATCTCCTTCTGAAGTCGTTAATATTGCAGCACCGCAGGTGATGATTAATTAGTATAAATATAGCAGCAATAACTTTACAAGTTACTGCTGCTAATTAATTTCCTTTAGCTTGTACCTTAGATTGGGTAGTGGGATCAACAAACTGAGCTATCACTATATACCTTTTGGGAGCACTTCCAATATAACTAAAAGGGTAGCAGGTAGTCATTGTTAACATTTCTTTATCACTAGGAACTATTACTGTTCTATCGTTTTTGTCTACAATACGAGTACTAGAGGCTTTATAAGTATAACTTCCATAGCTTGTGTTTATCGTTATTGTATCTCCCATCTTCAGATCCCCTAGATTTCTAAATACCGTATCCCTATGTCCTGATATAATTACATTTCCCCCTTCTCCCGGATAAACACTTCCTGCATAATGGCCTATACCTTTTGCTAAATGTTCATCTAGAGTTCCATGAATTAAAGGATATTTCAAAGATATTGAAGGTATTATAACTTCCCCCATTACCTCTCCAGAAGCAAACCTGTGAATTTGCATTTTTTTATCTTTATTTTCCACAGTAAACTTACGCTGAGGCATATCTGGTTTATAGTTTGTAGCCATAGTTTTAGTTAACAAAAATGTTTGTTTAGTTAATTCCCACCCTGCAAAAGATATTATTATAATACCAAGTACTATAAAAAATACTGGAATTCCTATAAATAATCTTTTCAAAACTTTTTTCTTCTTCAATTTCCTCAGATCCTTTTCATTTAGTATATATTAGCCATGGTGAACATTTAATATTTATCAAAATAAATTTAATTATATTTATGTCTTACATCACCACAAATTAAAACTATTTCTTTATAAAAAAGGAAGTATAAAATTTATTTGTTAAAATAATATACTTCCTTTTCTTTATGATATTTATAATCTAGATCTAGTTATTCATTGCCTTTTTAGCAAATACTAAAGAACCTGTTCCTATTAATAGGAATAGTGCTCCAACTACTGCAATGTTACCATATGGTGTAGAAGTATTAGGAAGTTTTGCTCCTGATTCTGCTATAAAGTTTGTTGTAGATGCAACTTGTGCTTTTTCAGCAGCAACTTTTAATGCAGATGCAACAGAAGATATATTATTTAAGTCACTGCTTTTAGGATCAATAGCAGCTAATACATTACCATTTGAATCTGTTAATTGTATTTTTAATCCATTTGTTATTGCATTTGTTAAACTAATTTCTGTATTATCCTTGTCCACAAATTTAAGATCCATCTCTAATAATTTTGCCGAATCCATCATTGCATTAGCGATTGCTGTAACATCAGCATTGGAAACAGTACTTATATCAGTAACACCATTAAGTTTACTTTGCACATTATCGATATCTGCTTTTATTTTTGCTTCAGTCTCTGCACTAATTTGTACCTTTTGTAAATGTTCTACTATAAGTCCAGTGTCAGAAATACCCGCATTATTTAATGCTTTAGTTAAGTCATCGATTACTGATGCTGAAGCTGTGATTGTGAAAGCAAACATTAATACTGATACTAAAAATGTAATTATTAAATTTTTCTTTTGTTTCATTATTATTCCTCCTTTAATTTAATTAAATTTTTTCTTGAACTGCTTTAAGTTTATCATAATTTTTTTTCTCGTACAATGAATTTTTCAGCGAATATACGCAAATTCACCTAGTATTTTTTGTTAAAAATTATTATTGTCATATTGTGTATTATTTTGTAATATTTTTTGTACAGCACTCATTTGTTTTATCCTGCATAAAGCAAGGAGTATTTATTCTTAATAATCTAATTTTAGTTATGTTTCGCTTATATTATTAGAAGGACTTTAAAGTATAATGTATACCTATTCAAATATAAGTAAAATAAAACACTAAGAACAGTGTGAATATACAAAATAACATTTGCACTGGTCCTAGTGTTTTTACATATAAATTTATTTTTTACTTTTAGATTTTTAATAATGACTCCAATAACTTTATTGTGTCCTCTACGTCCTTCATTGAAACCATTTCTGATATAGAATGGGCATATCTACAAGGAATTGAAACTACTCCCGTTTTTATCCCACCTTTTTCCTTATGAATATTACCACCATCTGTACTTCCCTCCGACATTCCATATTGAACTTTAACTTCAGCTCTTTGCGCTGCATCCTCAAGCATTTCTTTAATTTCATGATGCATAATTAAAGTCTTATCTTTTATTTTAATTATTGGACCTTTTCCAAGTTCTAAATTTCCTTCTGCACCAATATAATCTCCTGTTCCCTGTGTATCTAGCACTATACAGTAATCTGGTTCTATATTATAGGCTGCCGCTCTTGCTCCCCTGCCTCCTAACTCCTCTTGAGTAGAGAATACAAAATACAGTTCACTGCTGGTTTGTTTAATTTCTTTTATCATTCTAAGAAGAATATAGCACCCAATCCTGTCATCTAAACAAGGGCTCATTATTTTATCTTCTACTTCCATACCATCACACAAAAGGCATGCTGTCTCTCCTTCTTTAACCTTCTTTAATGCTTCTTCCCTTGAAGTTACTCCAAGATCTATAAATAAATCCTCTATTTTAGGGTCTGATTTTGCAGCACCAACTTTACCCATAGTCCCATTTTTAAATACAACGAAATTATGTACTATTTCAGATGCATGAATTCCTCCAATATTACCTACTCTTACAAAACCGTTGTCCTCTATATATGTGGCTATAAGGCCTATCTCATCCATATGAGCACAGAACATAATTTTTTCTGCACCTTCACCTACCTTAACTATTAAATTTCCCATCTTATCTTCTTTTATGTCACAATTAATATCCTTTAGTTCTTCTCTTATAACTTGTCTAACCTCGTCCTCATGACCACTAACACCAAAAGCACTAACTAGTTTTTCTAACATTATATCCATAATTAATCCTCACTTTCATAAAACTTCTTATTGTATAAAATTTATTATATTTATCAATTAAATCATCATCTGCGATGCTGTAATATTTTTGACTTCAAATTAATTCAAAATACTTATTAGCTTTATACTGTTTTTAACCATTTCACCATAAGTCTCACAGTATTTTTGTAATCTTCTAGACTTGCCACTGAAACAGAAGAATGTATATATCTACACGGTACTGATACCGTAGCTACCTTTGCTCCCTCACCTGACATAAGTATAGCTCCTGCATCATTTCCCCCTGCAATAGCTCGCCTTAACTGGTATGGTATCTCCTTATCTTCTGCTATCTTTATTATGGACCTTAAAATTTCATCATTAAAAATGCTGGTTTTATCCATAATAGATAAAGCTGGACCCTTACCTATTTCTGTAGCTCTTAAATGTTTAGGTATATTGGGCATATCTGCACATATAGTTCCCTCTAAAGCTACTCCTATCTCAGGTTGTATGTCAAAAGCAGAAACATATGTCCCTCTTTCACCTACCTCTTCTTGCACATTAAAACTAACGTAAAGGTCGCAATTATAATTTTCCTTTAATATTTCTATAGCAACAGCACAGCCCATTCTATCATCAAAGGCTTTCCCTTTAACAAGTCCATCTCCAAACTCACCATACTTTATATCAAATACTACAAATTCTCCAAGCTTAATAAGCTTTTTAGTTTCCTCCTTAGAGTTTAACCCTATATCAATACAACATTGACTAGCCTTTACATTCTTTTTTCTTTCATCACCACTTTGTAGATGAATTGGTTTAAATCCTATTACTCCAGGTATCTTATTTTTGCCTATTAATACAACTTTAGATAGAATTACCTTACCATTAATTCCACCTAAGGATTCAAACCTTAAAGTACCATCTTCGTTATATCCAGTAACAATAAAACCTACCTCATCCATATGAGCATCTATAAGTACCTTTTTACCATTACCTTTTTTGTGAGCAATAACATTACCCATCACATCTACTTTTATCTCATCTACATAATTCTTTATCTCGTCCCTTATGATTTCTCTTACTTCTCCCTCAAATCCTGAAGGGCCTGAAGCATTAGATAGTTTTTCTAAAAGCATAGTAATCCCTCCACTTCTTCACTACTTACCTTTTCAATAAACTTTGCTATTATTCTCCCTGTATTCTTAATATCTTCCATATTAATAACTTCAACTGAAGTATGCATATACTTAATTGGTATTGATATTAATAGTGTAGGAATACCGCCTCTAGTGACCTGGATATCCCAAGCATCTGTTCCCGTATTCCCTGGCTCAACTTCTACATTATAAGGAATGGAATACTCATCAGCTACTTCCATTAATCTTTCTCTGAACTTTGGGTGTATATTAGGACCTATACATATAACAGGACCTCCCCCTAGTTTGTTTTCTCTATCTTCATCTCCCATGGGACCATTATCAAAGGTTACATCTATAGCTATAGCAAGAGTCGGATTTAAATCATAACTTGCCATTTTAGCTCCTCTATGACCTACTTCCTCTTGGCAAGAAGCTACAAAATAAACATCTAAATCATGGCTCACTTTTTCTAGTTCTTTGCAACAAGTATACATAGCTACGATTCCAGCTCTATCATCTGTAGCTTTACAAGTTACATTATTATTTAGGAGTTCATAAAAATCTCTTTTTAACGTTACATAATCTCCTATGTTTACAATCTCTTGTAGTTTTTCCTTGCTGTATCCTGTATCAATTAGTAACCCCTCTATAGTAACTGATTTTTCTTTTTCTTCATCACTCATAAGATGCGGCGGTTTAATTCCTATAATGCCATCTATTTGTTTTTTTCCATGAATAATAACCTCCTGAGAAACTAAAGTCTTAGGGTCAATGCCATTACCAATAAATTTTAGAAACCCATTTGGCATTACTTCCGTTATCATAAGGAAAACCTCATCAGAATGTGCCATAAGCATTATACTTTTTTTAAGTTCGTTTTTGTTACCTTTTTTTATAGCATATAAATTATTTAATTTTCCTTCCTTCACCTCACAGTAAGGCTCGAAGGCATCTTTGATTAAAGGATGTATCCAATGTTCTCTTCCACTTGGAGCATGTGCCATGCATAAGTTTTTTAACAATTCCTTTTCGTCCATAACTTCCTCCTAATTAATCTTTTAGTTGATCTTTATAAAATAAGTCAATATTATTTGGTTTTACTGTTAATTACTTCTTATTAAGCTTTTTTCAAGCACATTATAATAAACACTTACTTATCTGTATTCTATATGTAATCGTTTTTTCCTCCAATATACCTCCTCAATTTAAAAAACCTATTCTAGTGCTATATAAGGCATAATAAAAGCCCTAGGGTAAAACCCTAAAGCCTTTATTATTTATCTTTCTCTTCAACAAAAGTATCTATTAAAGTTTCCTTTTGCTGAAATAAATCCACTAATTTGAAATCTTTATTTTCCTGAGGCATTCTTTCCAAATAAACACTTCTACTTGGCAACGCTATTGAAACCCCTGCATCCTGTAATATCTCCATTATATTTAAATTAATATCTTCTTTTATTCTTAAGTAGTCGGTAAACTCTATAGTATCAGTAAAAAACTGTATAAAAATATCTAAACTACTGTCGTTGAATTTATCAAATCTAACATGAATAACTTCTTTATTAACCTCAGCGTGATTCTCTATCATATTTCTAATCTTTTCGGTGCATTGCTCTATTTTTTCTCTAGGTGTATCAAAAGTAATTCCCAAATTAAAAGTTACTCTTCTCTTACCACGCCTTGTGTAGTTAGTTACAGGCTCATTGGCTAATTTAGAGTTTGGTACTGTTATTACGGCTTGGTCAAAAGTTCTTATTCTAGTACTTCTAAAAGATATATCCTCTATAGTCCCTTCTAGAGTATCTGAACTAACCCAGTCTCCAATAGAAAAAGGTTTATCTAATATTATAAATATCCCAGCAATGATATTAGCTGCTGCATCTTTAGCTGCTAAAGCAAAAGCAAGTCCTCCTAGTCCAAGTCCTGTGATAAATCCTTGAATGTTATATCCCCATTTTTCAGCGATTATAGTAATAGCTAAGGCTACTATGATTAATCTTAATGTTTTTGATATAAAAGGGAATAATATGTTGTCCACTTTTACATCATAAGCTTTGTGCATTTTTTCAAACAATAAAGAAGAGTCTCCAGTGAGATTATATAATCCCCAGGAAATTAATATTATTATAGCAGAACTAAAAACTTTATCTATAAATAGAATACTTATGGGAAATGCATAAGTTAAAATTCTAAAGGCAAAATACAATCCTAGCACCTCAAAAAAATTGATTAAAGGTCTTTCAAAGGCAGATACTATTTTAGTGTCTGTAGTAAATTTTGTTTTATTAACAAGTTTTAGTATTATTTTGAATACATATTTTGCAAATATTTTTTTTAATAACACAAATAATACGAAAACTACAATGGCTATTCCTACATTTCTAAATTTGTCGTATGTAAAATTGTTTGTGAAATCATTAAAAACATATTTTATTTCACTTTTTGTAAAAAAATCAACTATGGACTGAAACAAAACATCACACTCCCCTTATTACTTAATAATTAATTATATACTAATTTTAAGCTAATAATGATACTTTCTCAATGGATTAACAGATTTTTATCAATATATTCATAAATAAAAAACTTCAGGAAGAGTAAAAATCTCTTTCTGAAGTCGTTAATTAATGACTTTAACTATCTCTTTAATTATAGAAAACTAATACCACACTAACTTTAGACTTTCCTGCTATTCTTTAGATTTCCAACATGCATTGCAATGTACTAAAGAAATTATGATTTCTTATGTTATTTTGCCATATTATCTCCATAATCTATACTAGCTTCATTAAATCTATAAAAAAATGAAGTTAATCTTTCTAAATTTTTATCTGCTGATTTATAAGTTGGATCAAATACGTATGCCGCTCTATAATGTTTACATGCCAAAAGTTCATCACCTTTATATTCCGAAATAACTCCTAGTAAATTGTAAACTTCTGCTGAATGGTCATTTTCAATCATAGCTGCATATAAATACTTTCGTGCTAAATCATATTTTTTTGATTTTATTGCACCAATAGCTTGTTTTATGTTATGTTGAAAAGAACTTTCTTCATTACTACTTGTTAACATATAATCACCTCAAG
>JAJYBA010000041.1 GCA_021779235.1 Bacillota bacterium | reverse complement strand
TAAGCATGGTAACATGTTCAGCTGACTAATACTAATAAGTCGAGGGCTTGACCTTAAATAATAACAAGCGAAGCTTCGAAAGAAGATTAATTCACTGTGCAATTTTGAGAGAATATTTATATTCTCATCTGGTGATTATGGCATGAAGGTAACACCCGTTCCCATACCGAACACGAAGGTTAAGCTTCAATGCGCCGATGGTACTGCAAGGGTGACCCTGTGGGAGAGTAGGTCGTCGCCAGGTAACAAGAAACCACTAAGTATAACTTAGTGGTTTTTATTTTGCATAAAATCTCCAATCATATATGTGGCAAATAAAGAGTTTAAAATACTATTGGTGTTTCCTAAAACTACAAGCAAAAATATAAGACTGATTAAATTTTAATCAGTCTTATATTTTGTACATGTATATATTGTTTCCTATTCATTCATAATTATTTTACTACTCTGATATACTATCAAAGCCTACTCCCTTGCCCCATACTGAAATCACTGGTAAAACATCTACAAAGGCATCTGGATCAATTTGTGCTATATATCTTTTAATTAACATAGACTCCCTTGGGGAACAGATTGTTAGAAGTTTTAATCGTGCTAAGTTCATATAACCACCTTTTACTTCGTAGCTGGTAACTCCTCTTTTAATGCTGTGGATTATATATTCAGTTATATCCTGATGGTGACTGCTTATTATTTCAAGCTTGACCTTCTTTGAACCAAATCCAAAGACCACGCTTTCAATCACAATAACAACTATAATCTGCGAAATAATAGCATAAAGTGCAATGTTTAAATTATATACAATAGCTGATGATGCAATTATTGTTCCATCAACACAAAGTAAAATCTCACTTATACTTACAAAAGTAAAAACCTTATGATGAAGAATCTTGGCAACAGTATCAGTGCCTCCCATTGAATATCCTCTTTTTAGTACAAGACCAGCACCAATTCCACAAATAAGTCCATAGTAAATTGAAGCTAGCATCATATCATTTCTTATAAAGAAGAAATTAAATTTTTCAAAAACTATTAATACAAATGGGAATATTAAGGACAGGGTAATTATTTTTATACCTTCTCTTTTACCCATAGATATCCAAGCAACTGCTAGAACCAAAATAGATAGCAAATAGTAGATATAGGTATACTTAATATGAATTAATTTTTCTAAAATGATTGATATTCCCGTTATCCCTCCAGTTATTAACCCATTTGGTTTTAGAATAGAAGTAATTGCAAATGCAATTAGTACAGAGCCTAAGGCTACAAAAAAATAATCCATTACAATCTTATTAAAGTCAGTTTTTTTCAAAAGGTCACCTTCTTCGCAATTTATTATATACTTAGTATAAAACATATTACTTTGTTCTTATAGGCAGTTTAGATTAATTCTGTGTTAAGTTTAAAGTAATTGTCACTTGGAATTAAACATTGTGATAAAACGTAAATAACTATATAATAAAAGAATATTATGAAAATTATGATAATATATAAGGGATGTGATTACTTGTATAGTTATTTGGGAATTTCCTTAGAAAAGTTACTAACTCTTGAGACACTTGGTGGGTCTAAAATTTTAGCAGGAGGTAATGGCATCGCTAAAAGGATTACAAAAGTAAATGTTATGGAGGTACCTGATATTATAGAATGGGTTAGTGAGGGAGAATTTTTAATTACAACAGCCTATTCTATAAAGGATAATATTAATATACTTCTTGAACTTATTCCTAAATTAAATATAAAAGGTGTAGCTGGTCTTGGTATTAAGGTAGGTAGATATGTGAGTGAATTGCCTAAGGATATCATTGATTTGGCAAATGAATTAGGGTTTCCCATCATTGAAGTTCCCTTTTCTGTTTCTCATACTGATGTAATATCAGGCATACTTACTGAGGTAATTAATGATCAAATGAATATGCTTATAAAAATAAATGGATTTAATAGGGAAGTTATGAACATAATGATGAAGGGTGGCAGTCTAAAAGAAATAGCTGGAAAGCTTTATGAGAATATAGGTAATTCTTTAGCCATATACGAAAATATGAGTGATAGCTTTGAGATTATTTGTAATGAGGACGATAGAAATATAATTGATAACATTATATATGAGCATATAAGTCTTAAACATATTGAGGAAAGTAATTATGACGAGGTAGGAAATTATAAGGTACATAAAGATAAAATAAGAGAAAGAATTGTTGAAAGGGTGTCTATTCCAATAGTTATAGAAAGCGTAGAATATGGGTGCATTTTTATTTGGCTTGATAAAAAGGATCTAACTCCCTTAGATAATATGCTTATAGAATCCTATGTACACATAATAGCTTTGGATTTTGTTAAAAAGCTTTCATTATATAATATGGAGAGCAATTATAAGCTTGAGTTTTTCGATGACTTACTCAGTGATAGTGAAAATAGGCAGAAAAGGGCAATAGAAAGAGGGAAAACCTTTGATTTTTATAAAAACCTTAAGTATACAGTTATCGTAATTCTTTTGAAAGATATGTATTCTTTAAATAAATTGGTAAGTAATAAGGGAAGCTTATCCCAGGGGACTATAAGTGATTTGCTATTTATAACGGGCAGAATAGCAAAGCTTCATGGGGAAAGAATAGTATATGTTGATAAAAGTGATAGAATATTAATACTTTATGGAAGTGAGAGAAGTAAAGATGCTCAAACAATAAAGAGTGAGGTCATTAACTTTTGCCACAAAATATTGGAGGAGACTCTGAAAAAATTTGATGAAAATAAGCTAACAATAGGTATAGGACGTTCCTATGAAGGAGCTGAAGAATTATATAAAAGTTATGGGCAAGCAAAATTAATTGTTGAAAATTTGTGCAAAACAAATATGAGAAATATTAAACATTATGATGATTTAGGGCTTTATAGAATTTTAGCCTTTGAAGGTCTTCAAGATGAACTTATTGAATTTTGTTCTGATACAATAAAACCACTTATAGAATATGATAAAATAAATAATTCGGAGCTTATTAAAACCTTGAAAATATATTTTGAATGCGATGGTAATATGAAAAAAATATCTGAAAAGATGTACATGCATTACAATACAATTATATATAGGGTACAACAAATAAAGGATATTACTGGTCTTGATATAGAGAATGGGGACAGTAGACTTAATCTTGAAATTGCACTTAAGGCAATGGATTTAATCAAAATATAATAAGAAGCTGACTCCTTGTGAGTCAGTTTTTTTATTATTAAAATATACTTCAGTGATTTCAAGGTAATTAGTAATTATTAACAATGGATTATAAGAAGGTTTATTAAATACATATAAAGGTATAAATGAATAAAAATAGAAATTTAACAATAAGATTAAAATATAAAGGAATGATTTTATTGAAAGGATTATTTATATGTAAAAACCTTCACAATATCATTTTGGAAAAAGGAACATTATGTGGACAAGTCCATTCTGTCTTTAAAAATGCTTGTAATATTGAATGTGAAGATCTATTTATAACACTTTTAAGCAAAGGGAAAAAAATGTCCCCAATGAGTGTAATTGTGGAAGGCTTAGAACAAGTTGATTTTAATGATCTAAATATAACACAAGGCTTGAGATTTGAATTTAATAAAAACGAAATCTATTGCAGGGAAAAAAACTTATTTATAGCCATGAATAATACTAAAAAGTGGTCTTCACCTTCTGAAACCAATATTTCGAACTGTTCAGAGCAACAACTTTTAGAGAATATAAATATTATAGGACAAGGATTAAAAACACTTGGAAAGCTTCAGGGTATGGGACCACTGGTAAATATGCTTGCAGTTAAGCTACCAGAACTTGAATTATTACCTTTTCATAAATGTGCTTTTGATAAAAACTTTGAATTTATACAGGATAAGTTTTTGAATTTTATTCGCGCTGTGATAAAAGCCGATGTGGATGATATAGGCTATAGGGCGCAGAATGTTATAGGCTTTGGATGTGGACTTACACCAGCAATGGATGATTTTATTAGCGGTTTAATGATCACATATATATATTTGGGAAGCTATTGTAAATTAAATCGTGAGCAAATATATGAATTTAATAGTAAAATCATTAGCTCGGGCTTATATAAAACAACTAGAGTCAGCTCTGAAATGTTAAAGCATTCCTCAGTGGGAGGAAGCAATGAGGCTGTACAGAATTTAATGGCTGCAATTTTAAATTTTAATGATGATAAGGCTGATGAAAATCATAGAAGTGTTATTGAAGCATTGATAGAAGTTATTGGATATGGTGAGACCTCAGGAACAGACACAGCACTTGGAATTTACGTGGGACTTAGAATCCTAATTAATTTAAAGAATAGGAGGGTTTGGTTAAATGAATCTGTGTGTGGATATTAGAAAAAATACTTACTATGATTCTGTGGCATTAATGTTAATAACTAAGGAAATTAAAAAAATGCCAAAGGTAAAAGACGTTATAGTCGGTATGGGAACAGAACTGAATAAAGAGTTAACGGAAAATTTGAGTTTGTCAAATGATGCAATAAGGGCACTTACACCTAATGATTTTTTCATAGCAGTAGCAAGTGATGAAGAAAATTCACTTGAAATAATTGTTAAGAAGGTTGATGAATTATTAAATACTAAGACGGATTACGATGACTCAGCTTTAGAGTATAAACCAACAACCCTTAATGCTGCAGTTAAGCATTTCGAGGAAGCTAACATGGCAGTTATATCTTTGCCAGGGAAATATGCAGCTTATGAAGCAAAAAAAGCATTAAATAATAACCTTCATGTAATGTTATTTAGCGATAATGTCACAGTAGAAGAAGAAATTGAGCTAAAAGAAATAGGCAGAGATAAGGGACTGCTTGTTATGGGACCAGATTGTGGCACAGCAATTATTAATGGTGTACCTCTATGTTTTGCAAATGTTGTAAGAAGAGGGAACATAGGTATTGTGGGAGCCTCTGGTACAGGAACCCAGGAGATTACTGTCATTATAGATAAAATGGGTGGCGGGGTATCTCAGGTTATTGGAACTGGTGGACGCGATCTTAAAAGTGAAGTTGGCGGAATTATGATGATTGAGGGTTTTAAAGCCTTAATTGATGATGAAGAAACAAAGGTTATAGTGTTAATCTCTAAACCACCAGCACCTGAGGTGGCAGAAAAAATATTAAATATGGTAAAAACTACAAACAAGCCAGTTATTGCAAGCTTTATAGGTGGAGATAGATGTGAAATTGAAAAGCAGGGTGCATACTCCTCTGTAAATTTAGAGGATGCAGCAAGAAAGGCAGTACTTCTATCAGAGGGCAAGAAAATAGACGATTTTACTGGCTTTACATTATCAGATATGGAAATTGAAGAAATTGTTCAAGGTGAATGTAAAAAAATTAGTAGTTCTCAGAAGTATTTAAGAGCTTTATATACTGGTGGAACCTTGGCAGATGAAGCAATGAAGATGCTAGGGAAGGAAGGCTATAGAATATACTCTAATATTCCTCTATCACCTGAACTTAAATTAAAGGATATACACAAAAGCGTGGAACACACCTGTATTGACCTAGGTGATGATGATTTCACTGTTGGAAAGCCACATCCAATGATAGATCCAGTGGCTAGGGTAGAAAGACTTCCTAGAGAAGCAGGAGACGATGAAGTTGCAGTAGTACTTATGGATTTTGTACTTGGTTATGGATCAAACATAGATCCAGCTGGAGAAATGCTTCAAGCTATAATAGATGCTAAACAAACTATGCAAGATAAAAATAAATATTTATGTGTAATTGGGTATGTGTGTGGCACAGAGGGAGACCCTCAAAATTATAAGCAGCAATGTGGAAAGCTAGAGAAAGCAGGGGTTATACTAATGCCATCTAATGCTCAGGCTGTTAAATTATCTTCATTAATTCTTGGAAGATTAAATAAAATATAAGGAGGTGTGTGCTTTGCCCGAGATAAATAAATTATTCAGTGAGAAACTTGCGGTTATAAATCTGGGATTAGAGTCTTTTCATAAAGATTTAAAAGAGCAAAATGTTCAAAGTATGCATGTTAGTTGGAGACCACCAAATGATGCAAGTATAAAGCTTTCTATTTTGGAAGATGAGAATATAAGTGAAAAAATCGAAGTAGCAAACAAAGAAGCATTAGCTAGGCTTCTTGCTGCGGAGCCAATAATTGTTGGTATAGGCACTGCAGGAACTCATATACCAGGAATGACTAAAAAAACAATTCTTCATGCAGGTCCACCTATAGCTTGGGAGGAAATGAGTGAACCACTTAAAGGTGCAATTGTTGGTGGTCTTATATATGAAAAATTAGTAACAACTGAGGAAGAGGGAAGAAAACTTGCTTCTTCAGGAGAGATTATATTTGATTCTTGTCATCATCATTCCACAGTAGGACCTATGGCGGGGGTAGTTACAAGTTCAATGCCAGTTTGGATTTTACAAAATAAAGCCTTTGGAAATTTTGCATACTGCACCTTGAACGAAGGTTTAGGTAAGGTACTTAGGTTTGGAGCCTTTAGCCAAGAAGTCATTGACAGACTAAACTGGATGGAAAAAGTACTTGCACCAGTACTTAGGGAAGCTATGAAAATAAAGGGAAGTGTAGATTTAAAAACTATAATAGCTCAAAGTCTTCAAATGGGTGATGAGGGTCATAACAGAAATAAGGCAGGAACCTCCCTTTTATTTAGGGAACTTGCACCTTGCATTGTTAAAACGCAGTACTCCAATGATGAAAAAGCTGAAGTACTAACTTTTATAGATAAAAATGATCATTTTTTCTTAAATGTATCTATGCCAGCATGTAAATGTAGCTTGGATCCATTAAGTGATATTCCAAATAGTACTATAGTTTATACAATGTCAAGAAATGGTACTAATTTTGGAATAAGGGTATCTGGAACAGGTGATGAGTGGTTTACTGCCCCTTGCGAATTAGTAGACGGCCTTTATTTCCCGGGGTTTGAGGAAAGTGATGCAAACCCTGACATTGGAGATAGCTGTATAACAGAAACAGCAGGAATAGGTGGATTTGCTATGGCAACTGCCCCAGCAATTGTTCAATTTGTGGGGGGCACAACAAAGGATGCTATAAATTACACAACAAGCATGTACGAGATAACTTGTGCAGAAAACAACACCTTTAAAATACCAAATATAAATTTTAGAGGAACACCAACTGGAATTGATTTTAGAAAAGTTATTGAAACAAGAATATTGCCCGTAATAAATACTGGAATTGCATGTAATAGAGCCGGTGTTGGGCAAGTAGGGGCAGGCATAGTTCATCCACCAATGAAGTGTTTTGAAGATGCACTTACCTATTTTATTAATCATCATCTTCGATGCTGAAATATTAACAACTTTGGAAGCAGATTTAGACTGCAACCTGTGCAACTGCCCCTTATAGAAAATGGCAGGCTTAAGCTTCCAAAATGTTGTTAAAAAAACAGTTGAATAATTTATTATAAACGGAGGGTATATATGAATATTATTGATGCTTTTAAAAATGTGAAAATGTATGATTTAACTCAAAAAATTAGTCATTTAACACCAGCATGGCCAACCTATGAGCCGCTTGAAATTAAGTTTTTTAAGAGACTCTCCTCTAATGGAGCAAATGGTCAGGTGCTAACTCATTCAAATCATGTTGGTACTCATCTTGATGGTTCCTTGCATTTTTGTACACATGGAAGAGATATAGCAAGTATTCCACTCGAAGAGCTTGTGGCACCTGGAGTTGTTGTTGATATATCAGATATAGCTGAGGATTATGGAATATATACATCAAAGGATATTATGGAGAGAGCAGATGTTAGAAAAGGTGATATTTTAATTATACACACTGGCTATCATAAATATGGTTGGGATGAACCTGAGGCAGACGAGGAAAGAGTAATGATGAGACATCCAGGCCCTACAAAGGAATTTTCAGATTGGTGTAAGGAAATGGAATTCAAATGGATAGGTGTTGACTGTGGTTCTGCGGATCATCCAATGAACACAAAAATTCGTGAATGGGCTCCAAAAGAAGCTAGACGTGCAGAGAGATATTTACAAGCTAAATATGGCAAAGGAATAGAAGATTTCTGGCCAGAGGATGATTATCAATTAATGCATTATGACCTATTCCCTGTTAATATTATTCATGCTGAAAATCTTGGTGGAGATATTGATAAGGTGCTTGGCAAGAGACTAATAATAGGATGTTTCCCATGGAGATTTGAAGGCGGAGAATCTTGCATATCCCGTATAGTTGCTTTTGATGCAGAGTAGTTTTTACAAAAAGTAAGTTTTGTTAAAGAGTAGAATTTTTTAAATTAGATATTAGAAAGACACCAATAAAAATTCTACTTTTTAATTATTATATAAAAAAATACAAATTCGAAAGGATGATAAATAATGATAGTAGATAAAATGGAACAAAGCTTAAGACCAGTGGAGACACCAATGGTGCCTTATCCACCTAAGTATATTACCATGGCAACTGGAGAAAAATTAGTAATTCGTCAAATCGCAAGGGAAGAAGTACCACATATTTTAGAAGCAGTTAAGCCTCTTATGACCGTTGAAGCTGATTTTTATGATATTGTTGCATCTAGAATATACTCAGAGCTTTTAGGTTACTACAGATATAGAGTAAAAGATGAATATTGCTTAATTGGAACAATAGATGGAGTTTTGGTTGGTATTGTTAATGGGCGTTTAGTTGATGATAAGGTAGGAATGTCCTATCATACTATGACCTTAAAGCAAGGACTTAGAATTGGAGCACAATTATTTGCTGCAAAAATGGAATACCATTTAGATTTCTTAAATCAAGAAGAAGTTCTAATCGTTGCTGAAAGTCCAAATGGATTTAAGAGATGGATGATTGAATATGAACTTGAATCAAGACCAGAAACTTGGCATGAGCTAGGTGGAGTACCAACATATGTGTTAACTAAAGCATTGTGGGAAAAACATAAAGCTACAAAACTTGGTGGCCGCCGTCCTGTAAAGGAAGAACTTCTTAAAACTGCAGAGCATCCAATTCTTCCAGCAACCTATGCTCAAATTCCAGGGTATAAAAGATGAGAGAAGTTGGGATTGTAGGGGTAGGTCATAGCAAATTTGGTAAAATGTCAGGCGGAACCTTTACTGATATGCTAAGTATGGCTGCTGTACAGGCTTTGGACGATGCTGGTGTTAAAACCGGCATGGGCCACGGCATTGATCAGGTTTTTGTATCAACAATGGGTGCAGGTATCCTTAATAAACAAAGCGGTATAGCATCCGCACTTGTGGATTATTTGAATTTAAGACCTGCAATGGCTGAAACAATAGAAAATGGTCCAGCCTCAGGAGCATCAGCTATAAAACTTGGATATATGGCTATAGCTAGTGGTATGTGTGATTGCGTGCTTGTGGTTGGTGGAGAAATGATGAGGGTTGTTAGCGGCTGGGAAGGCACGGATTTTGTTGCCACAATGCTTCACCCAGAAGCTGAATATAATTATGGGTTAACTTTGCCAGCTTTCGCAGGACTCTTTACAAAATTATGTATGGAGAAGTATGGAGTGACTGAAAAAGATTTATCCATTGTAGCAGTTAAGAATCACGAGAATGCAACCCATAATCCAGTAGCACATATACATGTGGTGCCTAATCTTTATTGTATAACAGAAGATGAGGATGCACATATAATGAATCCATATGTTGCAGAGCCACTTCGTATGTATCATTGTTGTCCTGTATCTGATGGGTCAGCAGCAGTTTTACTTTGTGCCATGGACAAAGCAGATAGATTCAAGAAAAAGCCAATAAAAATAGCGGGGATAGGCCAAGCAACGGATACTCATTCAGTGGCCGAAAGAGAAGTACCTACAGATTTACTTGCTGTTAGACGCTCTGCAGAAATGGCATATAAAATGTCAGGACTTACTCCAGAGGATATTGATGTTGCAGAGCTTCATGATGCTTTTCAAATACTAGAGATAGTTGAATCTGAAGAAGTTGGTTTCTTTAAGAGGGGTGAAGGTCATATAGCAGCCAGAAATGGAGAAACAAAGATTGGTGGTAAGATTCCAATTAACACCTCAGGAGGTTTAAAAGCAAAGGGACATCCACTTGGTGCAACTGGAGTTTCTCAGGTTGTAGAAATTGTAAAACAATTAAGGGGAGAAGCTACAGGACGTCAAGTAGAGGGAGCTAAAGCTGGTCTTACTGTTAACTTTGGTGGTTTCGGCAATAATGTTGTTGCAATAATACTTACTAAGGAGGAGGCATAATTATGGAACAAGAAATGTATGCTTATAAATGTACAGCTTGTGGTGAGCTTCACCATCCTAAGCATTATGTATGTAAAAAGTGTGAAAATAGAGAGTTTGAGAAAGTGCCACTTTCTGGAGAAGTAACCCTCGTAACCTATACAAAAGTATATAATCTTCCAGAGGGATATATGAAACCATATATAGGTTTTGGAATTGCTAAATTCGAAAATGGACTTGTTGTAAGTGGACAACTTGAAGTAGAAAACCCTGAGATAGGAATGAAACTTATGGCAACAGTA
>JAJYBA010000040.1 GCA_021779235.1 Bacillota bacterium | reverse complement strand
ACCTTAATATATGTAAATTAAAATTTTATAATAGCAAGATCATATGTTGCTAGAAATGCTAATTCACTTCACTAAGCAATTCTAACCGCATTTTATTAAAATATCCTAAAAATCATAAACTCGCTATCCCCTTAGTATTCCTTATAGGTACACAACAATTCTCAATTGTTGTGTGCTCAAACATATGATTTTCTTAACGGTTATTTTAATAAAATACGTTAAGAATTGCTAAGTTTGTTCAAATAGCATTTTACGTAACATATGACTTTTCCACGCTCTAAAGGTTGAAAATTATAAAATTACAAATTAACTAAAATTACGTTTCATACTAAATCAATTAGACCTAATAAATTATCCATAAATCAAAAATTTTATAATTTTCTATAGAGTAAAAAACTTTAAAAACACGGAATCATAGAAGACCATACCTACAGATAGAAGGATTAATATAGGAATAGATACTTCAATCCTATTATATAGCACTTCTTTCCTTTTTGTCTTCCATTCTTCCGTGTTTAATTTAACACTTATCTAATATATCTTATTTAATCTTACACATAGGCTAAATTTAGTCACCACTAAAACAATATTTTCATATTCTAAAATTCTCTTTGTATTAAATTTTTAATAACCACATTTTATCATGCAGCAGTTTGATTATTTAATTTTTTTGCTTTGTTCTTGCTAAGCATTTTAAATGCATAAGAAACAATAAATGGACAAACGATAGCAGAGACTACACATGCCGCTGCAACTTGTGCAGTAGCTATTGTTGCTATAGCAGCTAATGTCGGATCAGCTGCTGCAATAGCAGCTGGCGTCGCTACAGCATTTCCTGCCGTTGACCCTGTTGCCAGACCAATTATAGGCTCTTCTTTAAATAATTTCAGAAGTATATAAGCTCCTATTCCAGTAAAGGCAGCTATTATTCCAAGTAATATACCAGGACCTCCAGCTTTTATAATAGTATCAAGATTCATTCCTGCACCTAAGGGGAAGGAAAAGAATGGTATTAATAATAATTTACTGCTTCCAAGGAATTTTCTCATATCAGAATCAATATTTCCTAAAATCATTCCTATTACTATTGGAATCATTACTGCTACAAGTGCCATAAAAGGAATTTGAGCAAGTCCTGATGCACCTAATGCAACTAATGTAAAAAATGGACCATCTTTTAAAGACAATAAAGCATAAGCACCTACATCAGTTTCATCACCATACTGTGAAGCAAGAGATGCATATAATCCACCATTACAATTTGTTAATGCTGCAAGGATTGCTAAAGGGGATAAACCGAGTACTCCAGCAGGTCCAAAAACTTTTCCTACAAATATACCAATACCAGCACCTACTATAAATTTTCCTGATATTAATATCGCACCTTTTTTTAATGCCTTTGGTGCTAATGAGAAATTAATTTGTGAACCAATTAAAAACATAAAACAAGCCAAGATTGTTGTTGAGGCTTTTGCGCCGAATAATGCTGTTGTAAAACCACCAACTTTTAGAAACTGTGGAAAAAATGTATTAACCAATACCCCTAAAAAAAGTGGAACAACCATCATACCGCCTGGGATTTTATCAAGTGTTCTCTTAATTGGAATTTGCATAATTATATACCTCCATTCTATATTATTTAGTCTATATTCTTGCTACGCCTGATTTTCTAGCAGCTTTTGCTATTGCATCTGATACTACTTTTGATACTTCTTTATCTAAAGCACTAGGGATAACATAATTTTCATTTAACTCATCTTCTTTAATATAATTTGCTATTGCATATGCTGTTGCAAGTTTCATTTCCTCATTAATTTCTTTAGCTCTAACATCTAATGCACCTCTAAATATTCCTGGGAAAGCAAGTACATTGTTAACTTGATTTGGAAAATCTGAACGTCCTGTACCAATTACTCTTGCTCCTGCTGCTTTTGCATCCTCAGGCATTATTTCTGGTGTTGGGTTTGCCATTGCAAATATTATAGAATCCTTATTCATTGATCTCACCATGTCTTGACTTACTATTCCTGGAGCAGAAACCCCTACAAATACATCTGCACCTACTAAAGCATCAGCTAGTGATCCCTTAATATTATCTGGATTTGTTCTTTCTGCTAAATCTGTTTTAGCATCGTCAATTTTTTCCATACCTCTATATAGAATACCTACCTTATCACAAGCAATTAAATTCTTCACACCTGCTAAAAGTAATAGATTAGAAATAGCAGTTCCTGCAGCTCCAGCTCCATTTATGACTACTTTTATATCTTCAATTTTCTTTCCAACTACTTTTAAGGAGTTAATTATACCTGCAAGTACTACTATAGCTGTTCCATGTTGGTCATCATGAAATACTGGTATATCAAGTTCTTTTTTAAGTCTTGCTTCTACTTCAAAGCATCTTGGAGCACTAATATCTTCTAAATTAATTCCTCCAAAGCCAGGAGCTATAAGTTTTACAGTTCTAACTATTTCATCAACATTTTTTGTGTCTAAGCATATTGGAAATGCATCTACATTGGCAAATTCTTTAAACAATATTGCCTTACCTTCCATAACAGGTAGTCCAGCTTTAGGACCTATGTCTCCAAGTCCCAATACTGCTGTTCCATCTGTAACTACTGCTACTAAATTTCCTTTAGAAGTATACTTGTACACGTTTTCTTCGTCTTCATGAATTTTCCTACATGGTTCAGCAACTCCTGGAGTATACGCTAAACTTAAATCATCTCTTGTTTCAATTGCTACCTTTGATACTACTTCTATTTTACCTAAATGTTTTTCATGTAATTTTAAGCTTTCTTCAAAATAATTCATTATAACTTCACCAATCCTTTTACATATTATTTTGGTAATCGTTTTCGCTTTCTAAATAATATCATCAATGTAAAAGTATTAGAATATTATATAAATTTAAAATTAATTGTGGTTATAAAAAATTCTTTGTTACATTATTAACAATTCCTATTTTGTCGTAACCTGGCTCCACAAGGCTCATTCCCCTGCAAAAATTCCACGCAAAAAAAAGCTCTAACATAATCGCTAGGGCCCTTCATATTGGCGTAAACTTACTTTTAGTGTTGATTAGTTTAGTGTATCATTTTCTTCCATTCTTATCTTCCGCAATCATTTTCCGTGCTTCTTCATTTCCATAACGGAAAGGCATAGCAAAGTTATGGTTAAAGAAGGTAATCAGTGGTCCCATGAAAAAGGCAGTGACCAGTGTACCGATGCCAACCATAGATCCCAGCAGAAATCCAAGCAATGCACATATTAAATCAGATCCAATCCTGCAGTATTTAAACCTTGCTACTTTTTTCTCCGACAGAATCAGCGCAACAGCATCATAGGTGGACACTCCCATATCACCTGTATAATATATGGAGGATGCGAAGCATATAATTACGATCCCACAGAGAAGAAACAAAGCCCTAATAGGAAAGGTCGGAGACGGAATCAAAATTTTGAACAACCATGAGGAAAACTGGACAATATAGCCCAGCAAAAATATATTTATAAATGTTCCAAGTCCAATTTTGTGCCTGTCCACCATAAAAACAACCGCTAACATAATCAGATTGATAATCATGTAAAGGGTTCCGAACCCCAGTGGAATATGGTTCCAGATTCCGTGGGCCAGGACTTGAAACGGGTCCATGCCAAAATCAGAAAGATTGAACATTCCTACGCTAAACCCACTTATGGAAACGCCACCCACAGTCATTAGTATTCTTTTTGTTTTTTCACTCATCGATTTTTCCTCCGTTTTTAATCACATATTTATAGATAATTATTTAAATTTCATTTAAATTTTGAATATTTTCGTAGAAAAACCCTATCGCCATCGTCTATACATATTCATTCAATTCTTTGATATTGCTTATAAAAAATGCATAACCCAACTTCTATAAGATTATTAAAAATTTTCCTATTTCATTATATCTTAAATATCATCAAATTTCTACCACAACATGGAATATACATATATTTATTCGG
The DNA here is from genome assembly GCA_021779235.1 of Bacillota bacterium. Lineage (GTDB taxonomy): Bacteria > Bacillota > Clostridia > Clostridiales > Clostridiaceae > Clostridium_AD. The sequence continues at coordinate 6,711 of JAJYBA010000040.1, read as the reverse complement.
ACTTTCACCGACAAGTAAACGCTAATGCTAGGAGCATAATAAAAAAAGAAGAATCCTCATCCTGTGGAGATTCTCCTTCCTTTTCATAAAAGCAAAGCTCTATGTTTATATTTTCTTTGTTTTTTATAGTTATCTTATCTATGATAAATTTTTATCCATTGAAAACATTTTTCAAGCGGCATTTGTAATTATCTTTAAATTATTATTGGTCTCTTCAACACGTACTGGAGATTTTATTGTAGCTACTATGGCAACTGAAACTATACATAATATTCCAACAACTATAAATGTAGGTTTAAACCCTCCTACGAGGGCAGCTATAAATGCTCCTGAAAGTGCACCAAATCCGAAACCTTGGTATATAATCCCATAATTTTTACTATGATTTTTTAAACCGAAGAAGTCACCTACTATAGCTGGAAAAACTGTAATGTTTCCACCAAAACAAAATGCGATTCCAGCAACACATGCAAAGAAAATTCCAAAGTTTAAATGCACAAAGCTCAATACGAACACCGCGATAGTTGTAACTGTAAGCGTGAACAATACTACTTTTAGTCTACCCACTTTATCTGATAAGGCACCCAATATAATTCTTCCAGAAGTATTAAATATTGCAACCATAGCTACCGCATTCGCCGCTACAGCAGGTTTAAGCCCAGCTAATTGAACGCCTATATCTTTAACAATCCCTATTAGGTAAAGACCACTCATGCATGCTGTAAAGAACACTATAAATAAAAGATAAGCTTGTCTAGTTTTTAGCATTTCTCTTACAGTAAAGTTATTTCCTTTTAAACTGTTATTAACACTAACTGTTTCAGGTGAGGCATCTTTTAATAGTTGAGCACCTGTAAATACTAAAATCATCACCATAATACCCCAATATAAGAAGGTTCCAGAAACCCCTTTAGAACTAATTAAACTTGCATTAATATACTTAAATATCAAACTTCCGGTTCCGTAGGCTCCTACTGAAATACCTGATATAAGACCTTTTTTCTCTGGAAACCACTTTATACAATTAGAAAGGGTAGTAATATATGCAATACCATCTGCTGCTCCAACAATTACACCAACCATAACATACAACATAGATATTGAAGTTACCTTAGATGTTAACATTAAACCAATTCCCATTATTATACCAGCGATTGATATAAGCTTTCTAATTCCTAGCTTCTCTTGAAGTTTACCTGCAAATAATGTGCCAAATGCTAATGCAAAACTTGTAATCGAAAATGTAAGAGATACTTTACTTAATTGCCAGCCAAACTTATTTACAAGAGGCTGATTAAATAAACTCCACGTATAGATTGTTCCGAGTCCTAATTGAGTAATCATTGTACCTAATACTATTAATAAGCGACGTTCTGATGGATTTTTCATTTTCAAAATCTCCTTTCACTCACTTTTAAATTTTAGTTTTGTTACTATAATAAATAAGTAATACTACCTACATCACTGTAAACATTTGCTCTCTTGTGTCCTTTACTTATTTTGAATTATATATCAGTAATCTATAAAATTATTAGTTATTGAATGAGATGCAAAGAAAGCTACACTAAATACACCTATAGGATAACTAACTACCATTAATACTCCTGCTACTAAAAACTGAGATGTTAGTGGTATTTAGTTCTCTTATGACAAACCAAAAATCATATGGAGTTTCAATTCCTTCTAATTCTAGGAAGATAAAAAATAAGATAGTGGTTAAATGCCTCTGTTTTAGCATTTAACCACTATCTTATTTTACTTGAATTATATATTCATTAGCTGTTTAAATTCCTTTAAATTACTTCTGCTTACGGGTACCTCATACTCTATGTCTTGAAGTCTTAAATTATATGTGTTATTAAACCAAGGGATTATTTCTCTTATTTTAGTTATGTTAACAACATACGATCTATGACATCTAAAAAACTTATCCTTTGGCAAGCTATTATAAAATTCAGTTATACTTACGTTTACCAAATACTCTTCATCTTTTGTGTAAACATAAGTTACCCTTTCTCTAGCGATGCAATAATATATATCATCTAAATCTACTACTCTTATCTTTTCATTCTTCCATAAATTTATCTTGTTAGTTATACTGTTTTTATGTGAATTATAGTTTTGCTGATTATAGCTGATTTCTAACTTTTTTAACATAGATATAATTCTAGACTTATCGTAGGGTTTTAATATATAATCAAAAGCTTCTATCTCAAAAGCTTCTATAGCATGTTCTCTATAGGCTGTTATAAATACTATATAGGGCTTTTTAGAAAATTTACTTATATTCTTAGCAAGTAGTATACCATCAAGTAATGGTATATTTATGTCTAAGAATATAACATCAATTTCATTTTTCTGAATAAATTTAAGTACCTCTATTCCATCTTCAAATTCATCTACTATCTCAATATTACTATAATTTTTAATAAAATATTTAAGCTCTTCTCTTGCTAGAAATTCGTCTTCAACTATTATAGCTTTCATAATCTCACCTCTTTATATAGAATTCTATTTTAGTCCCTTTCTCAAGTCTTTCTATTATAAGTCCTTCCCCATAAATAAGTTTAAGTCTTAAATGCACATTATAAAGACCAATCTTATTTTCAGGCATAGTACCGTTGTAAATTCTCTCTACTACATCTTCTCTTATACCAACACCGCTATCAACTATAGATATTTTAACCTTTTCCTCATATTTTTTCACACTAATATTTACAGTTCCTGCACCTTTATCTTTTAGAATGCCATGAACTATAGCATTCTCAACTAGAGGTTGTATTGAAAGACTAGGTATTTTAACATCTACATCTTCTATGTCATAATTTATATTCAATTTATTTCCAAACCTAGCTTTTTCTATTTCTACATAATCTATAACTTGTTTAAGTTCTTTTTTTATATCTATAAATTCACCATTTAGTTCTAAATTATATCTTAAATAGCTAGCTAGATTTATTATAAGTTCTCTTGCTTTATCAGGGTTTATTCTTATAGAGGAAGTTATAGCATTTAATGCATTAAATAAAAAATGTGGGTTTATTTGAGTTTGAAGTGCTTTAATTTCTGATTTATTTGCCATTTCTTTTATTTGTTCAATCTTTGACACTTCCATTAAAGTAGAAATAATTTGTGAAAGTCCCACTGCAAGCGTTTCCAATGAATAAGTTATTTTATGCTCTTTTCTATAGTATATTTTTAAAGCCCCTATAACTTCATTTTTTTCTTTAAGGGGTATTATAATAGCTGATTTTATCATTGAACTTTTATCCTCTAAGTTATCATTTCTTATAATTATCCTGCCACTCTTTATTGCTTCTTTAGTTACTTCAGTTATTATTTCGTGGCCTATATTATAATACTCTTCTCCAACTCCAACATAAGCTAATATATCTTTCTTATCAGTTATGGCTACTGCATCAGCTTGTATATCTTCTTTTATAATATTACATATCTTGTTTAAAGAATCGCTATTTATATTTCTAAAGTATGGAAGAGTTTTGTTTGCAATATCAAGTGCCAACTTTGCTTGTTTGGCAGCTATCTTTTCTTTATCATCTGCTACACTTTGAACTAACAAAACTATAAAACCTACACTAATTTGCCCAAGTATCATTGGTATAGCAATTTTAGATACTATATCAAATCCTAGTGAATGAGGTTTACTTAATATAAGTATAAGTATCATTGTAATCATTTCACTTAGCATTCCTGCAGCTATACCAGCTACCCACCTATAATTCCTTTTAATTTTTTTATTTATATATCCAGACACAATTCCAGCAGTAATGCTACTAATAAGACAAGGCATTGAAGTTATACCATTTATATCTATTAAATATCTGTGTAGCCCAGATACCACACCTGTTACTATTCCCACAATGGGACCAAATATTATTCCTCCAGACACTATAGTAATTGTTCTAACATTTACTAATGATCCTTCTACATTTACCCCTGTATAAGTTGCTAGTATAGCAAATATACTAAATACTATGCAAATAATCGTATAATCTTTTCTTTCGTAGTTCTCCTTTAAAAATATTTCTCTAAAGCTTTGCATCCTAGTTATAATAAATAAACAAATAAGTAGTAACGTAGCTCTATCCATAAGTTGAACTAATATATTATATATGTAATACAGCGTAAATTCATCTCCTTTCTTCATATAGTAGCAAACTATAACATTAATTTTATACGGTATATTATCTGTTTTATTATAGCTTTATGTCAACAGTATAAAAAAATAAATTCCTCTAAAGTTTTACAACTTATAAATACAGTTATGACCTAAAAATCCCCAAAAATGTAGCAAACAAAAAATCGCGCTAAAAGGGTTCTAGCATATTTGCTAGAACCCTTGATTTTGGCAGAGAGAGGGAGATTCGAACTCCCGAAACGATATAACCCCTTCGCCTGTTTTCGAGTTGCACTGAAGACTCTTTTTCTTATCTCTATTATTGATGAATACTCATTTTTCTTAGTGTTTAGTTTCCACTCCTTGACTTTTAGTTTCAGACAATTCTTATTGATTTGTTATAGTCGTCCATATTTTGTCGTCGTATCGACGTCTCACAAACCCAACTAATAAAAGGCAATCTATAATTATTTTTATACTGCACAGCTAATCCTAAATATATCAAAAGATATACCATATCATTTTACTCTACACTCTTTAATGCTTCCACCATGTTAATTTTCCGCAGTCCCTTGTTGGTGATTTTGTTTACCAATAAGGCAAAAATCAGCGTAATAACAGCCGCAATCAGATAAGAAATTATGGAAACACGAACCTTAAAAGCGATGTCTGCAATGCTGACGTTGGCCAGAATGCCATAGGTAATGCCAAACCCTGCTGGCAGACCGCAAAGAATACCAAATAGAGTAAGGATAAAGGTTTCCTTGTTTACATAGGAATATACCTCTTTGCGCTGGAAACCAAGCACCTTGATGGTGGCAAGCTCCCGCTCACGCTCGCTGATATTGATATTAGAAAGGGTGAACAGAACTGTCAAGGCTAATACTGCTGACATACCAATTAAAAGATAAACTACCATGTTAATAAGCTTATTTACATCACTAAAAGCATCTCTCACCTCTTGACTGCTGCTGACGTTTAGTATCCTTTCGTCGTCTTTAAGGGCATTCATCCATTTATTACCATATTTGTTGTTTGTCAGATTCATCAGGAAAGAGGTTCCATTATAGTCACCAAATGCTTCCTGATAACAACTTTCACTGACATACACGTAATTGCCTGCATAGTTTGTAGCTACGAAAGCCACCGGAAAATCATGCTCCAAATTATCTTCATTTTGCATAGAAACAATGTCCCCACTAGTTAGGGCAAGTTTTTTTGCGCCATTTTGAGTGACTACAATGCCATTTTGGGGAAGGACCATTGCCTTATGAGTTCCAGAATCATATAGATGAACATAACGTCCCAAATCCGCACCGTCTGGAATTACCATAACGGTAATATCCAAACTATCGCTGCTGCTTCGTAGTGTCAAGGTTTTAATCTGTAATTGCAGCTCATCAGCTACCTTCCCAGAGGCTTTCCATTCACTGGCAAGTGTGTTCATTTTTTCTGCATTCAAGTTATCTGTCACTACAATAGCATCATATACAGTTACGTTATCAAACTGATCAGACATCAGCCCTCCTACGCTGTCCTTCACACCAAAGCCCAGGACGATGAGCATGGTGCAGCCTAAAATACCAACAATGGTCATGATTGCACGTTTCTTATATCTGAACAAGTTACGGCAGGTTACTTTATTCAGGAAATTCAGCCTTTTCCAAATGAATGGAATACGTTCAAGCAAAATCCGACTTCCTGCTTTAGGTGCTTTTGGACGCATCAGTTCTGCCGGACGCTGGTGCAGCATCTCAGCGCAAGAGATTGCAGTTGCACCTACAATGCCCAATAGGAACAATCCAATTCCCACCAGACCATAACCAAGATTGAAGGACAGTTGAAACGTTGGTAATACATACAGGCTGCTCACGATGATTCCTATTACCTTTGGAAGTGCGACAAACCCAATCACGTTTCCAAAGATCCCACCGATGACACAGGCCAGCACTGCATAGAAGATATACTTCATACTAATCTGGTAGTTGGAATAACCAATTGATTTATACGTACCGATTAATCCACGGTCCTCCTCCACCATACGGGTCATGGTTGTCAGGCTAATGAGTACCGCTACCAGGAAGAAAATAATGGGGAAAGCCTGGGTAACCTCCCGAATGAAGCTGACATCATTTTTTAGTCCAGCACTACTGTCGTTATCACTCCGATCCCAGACGTACCACTTCGCCATGCTGATGTCTGTAACCTTGTCCTTGGCATCCGAAAGCTTCTGCTTAGCAGTAGCTATAGAATCCTTGTAGTCAGACTTATTTTTATCAAGCTCAGACTGTCCGTTAGTAAGTTTAACCTTAGCCTCCTCCAATTTCCTTTTGGCATCTCCAAGCTTTTTCTTGCCCTCATTTATTTCTGCCCGCTTTTCAGTAAATAGTACCTCTGCTTCAGCTTTGCTGTCATTCAATTTCTTCTGTCCACTGATAAGTTTTGGTTTGCTATTCTCAATTTTCTGACGGCCATCAGAAATCGCCTTCAATGAATTGGCTTTTTGCACTGCCAGTGCCTCTGAACTTTTTTTAAGCAAAGTTTGGCTGTAATTCAAAGTACCATGGGTAACA